>CAZWKM010000200.1:0-4411 GCA_964634165.1 uncultured Pirellulales bacterium
GCAGCCCCTCGAATGGCCTCTATCGCAGCAATACGGTCGGATTTTGAAAATATTGCGTTGCCCACCACGAGAGTATCAGCACCGTAGGAAACCACAATTGGCGTGTTCTGAGGGTCTATTCCGCCATCAACTTCCACGCGTATATCTGGGCCGACAATCTCTCGGACTCGAATAATCTTTCTCGCCGCCTCCGACATAAAACTTTGCGCACCAAAGCCCGGCTGAACCGTCATTACCAGAACCATATCACAAAGCGGCGCAACCGCCTCTATCGCCTCCACCGGCGTCTGCGGATTCAAACATATACCAGCGGTACAGCCAAGTTCGTGCAATTTATCGACAAGCTTCTCTGGTTCATCAGCCGCTTCGATATGAAATGTTATATGATTAGCGCCGGCCTCGGCAAAACGCTCGGCATATTTAGCCGGCTCACTTATCATCAAATGGCTGTCGAAAACAAGCCTGCTGTACTTACGAAGCTTGGCAATCACCGGCGGGCCGATTGTAATATTCGGCACAAAGTGACCGTCCATAACATCCAGGTGTACCATACTTACACCTGCTGACTCAATCACAGCAATCTCATCAGCTAATTTGGCAAAATCAGCGCTCAATATCGATGGCACAACCTCAATTGTCCCTGCTTTGGGTAATCGCAAATTCACCTCACTTATCCGCTATACGTTATTTTTCTCATCGAGGATTTCGAGACACTTAAACTTTTTGCCCTCCAAAAATTCAAGTGACGCTCCGCCGCCGGTAGAAATATGGGTAATCCCGTTCTCCAGACCGAGTTTTTTAACGGCACTTGCACTGTCACCGCCGCCGATTACGCTGCGAGCCCCTTTGTCTGTTGCCTCAGCAACAGCCAAAGCAACCGCCTTCGTCCCTTCGTCAAAAGGCGGTAGTTCAAAGACGCCCATCGGACCGTTCCAGACGATTGTCTTTACGCCGCTAAGTTTCTCCGCAAACAGCTTTCTACTTTCCGGGCCGATATCCACACCCTGCCAGTCAGATTCAATATCGCCGCTGAGCACTTTATTCTCAGCACCAGCTTTCAATTCCCTGGCAACTACTGTGTCAACCGGCAGAACCATTTCACAGCCGAGCTCTTTGGCTTGCCCCTGCAATTCAGTAGCTTTATCGAGAAAACCATCCTCGCACAAGCTCTTACCAACAGCTCGACCATCAGCCTTGAAAAATGTATAGGCCATTGCACCACCAATCAGTATGCTGTCAACTTTATCTAACAGATTCTCAATTACGCCTATCTTGTCGGAAACCTTCGCTCCGCCTAATATCGCCACGAACGGTCTTTCGGGATTACTGACAGTTTCACCAAGAAACTTCAGCTCCTTTTCGATTAAAAAACCAATAACTCTTGGCCTGCCCTCCATCATCGATGGGACCGTATACATCGAAGCATTGTCCCTGTGAGCGGTGCCGAAAGCATCATCAACATAGATATCAGCCAGGTCTGCAAGCTCTTTTGCAAAATTGTCTTTAGCCTCTCGCAGTTGTGCATCTTCCTTTGCAGCTTTATCTTTTATGGTTTCTTCCTTGTGGAAGCGCAGGTTCTCAAGCAGCATAACGTCACCATCCTTGAGCGCTTGCGCCTTGGCCTTTGTCTCAGCGCCAATACAATCGTCAGCGAAAACAACTTCCTTACCCAACAATTCGGACAACCTCTTCGCTACAGGCGATAAAGACATCTTTTCGTTTCTTTGGCCTTTAGGTCGGCCAAGATGGCTCATAAGAATCAACGCACCGCCATGCTCCAGGATATGTTTTATCGTGGGCAAGGCCTTGACAATTCTATCATCGCTGGTAATGTTGCAGTCATCATCCAGCGGCACATTGAAGTCGCACCGCATCAAAACCCGCCTGCCCTGCACATCAATATCAGCCACGGTTTTTTTAGCCATCTTCACCCGCCCTTACAAAACCCTTTGTGTCATTCCTGCGAAACCTGTCCTGAGCGAAGTCGAAGGAGCAGGAATCCATATTCTTTTCCTTTTATTCTTACTTCTCGGCGCTCTCGGCGCTCTCCGCGGTAAATTTCTTTTACATCTGCGCCATTTTTTCCATAATATCAACGGTGCGGTTCGAATAACCCCATTCATTGTCATACCAGCTGATGACCTTAACGGTTCTGTCCTTGACTATTGTGCATAGGGAATCGAAAATGCTCGAAGCAGGGTCATTAACGATGTCACTGCTGACGATTGGCTCATCACAATAAACCAGGATGCCCTTCATCGGCCCATCCGCCGCCGCTTTCATCGCTGCGTTTACATCATCGACTGTAACGTTCTTCTTTACATTAACCACCAGGTCAACAACACTGCCGACCGGAATGGGTACTCGAATAGCAAAACCATCAAGCTTGCCGTCAAGTTCAGGAATAACTTTGCCGATGGCTTTTGCAGCACCGGTAGTGGTCGGGATTATGTTCGCCGCGGCTGCCCGCGCACGCCGAAGGTCACTGTGTATCATATCTGCAACTTTCTGGTCGTTGGTATAAGCGTGAATGGTGGTCATAAGCCCCTGCTCAATACCAAACGCATCGTTGAGGACTTTAGCCACAGGCGCAAGGCAGTTGGTCGTACAGCTTGCATTCGATACGCAGCTGACATCCTTGGTCAATTTGTCATCATTAACACCCAGAACAATTGTCGCATCGATATCATCCTTCGCCGGAACACTCAGCACAACCTTGCTGGCGCCGGCCTTGAGATGGTCGGCGTAACCACCTTTGGGCGATTCAGCCATGCGAAAAACTCCCGTCGATTCCAAAACAACCTTCACACCCATATCCTTCCAGGGCAGCTCAGCCGGATTCTTAACAGCCAAAACTTTTACTGTCTTGCCGTTAATCACCAGTTCGCCATCCCCGGCCTTGACCGTACCGCCCCATTTGCCCATCACTGTATCATACTTGAACAGATGCGCAAGGCTCTTGGCATCCGAGAGGTCGTTCACAGCCACAACTTCCAGGTCTTTACCCCTTTGTGTAATAATCCTCGTTACAGCTCTGCCGATTCGGCCGAAACCGTTAATTCCCACCTTTGTTGCCATTTGTAAATCTCCTTTTTTCAATACTGTAAATAGGGTTTTTGCGGGTTTAATCACTCCACAACAAACGAGAGAGCTACTTTATTTATAACCTTCGCATTTTGCAAGAATTTTTTTGCGATTCTCTGTAACATATCCGCATCTCGCGCAATTATATTTGTGACAATGGTTGGTGTTATGGCGAAAATTGACAGGCGAACAGACATCGATGACCTGGTAATCAGGGCCCGAATGGATGCTGATGCACTCGGGCAACTCTACGATTTATACTATGAGCGGATTTATAGCTTCTGCGTCCACCGGCTTTTTGGCAAAGAAGCTGCCGAAGACGTAACTTCTACCATATTTTTAACTGTCGCAAAAAGCATTGGCCGCTTCAAAGGTCAAACTGAAGCCGATTTTCGCAACTGGCTATATGCCATAGCAGCCAACCAAACAAACGCTTACATAAGAAAAACATCGCGTCGAAAACAGCTCCTTGCACAGGCAGCATTGTCAATGAGGACCTCTAACACCAACTGCACCGACCAGCCGGACTGGCCGGCGCTTTACCAGGCCATCCTGAAACTAAAGCCAAAGCACCAAACCATTATCACGTTAAGGTTCTTTGAAAATCTGGAATTTGAACAGATAGCAAAAATTATAAACGCCAGACCTGCAACCGTGCGTGTAACATTACACAGGATTCTAAAAAAGTTAAGAAACCATTTACAGACAATTTTAGAAGCAGGGCGATAAAATGTTTAAGAATGAAGATGATTTCAAAAAAATCGTAAGTCGGCTTAATATCGACAATAAGCCGAATCCCGTACATCGCGAAAACCTGCGCCGCCAAATGCTCTCTGTGTTTAATAAAGCACGCACCAAGACTTCGCATGCAGGCCAATGGCAAACCATAGGGAGAACTATTATGAAAAAACCAATTACAAAAGTGGCCGCCGCATCGATGATAGTTATTGCGGTGGTATTGTCAATAACCTTTTTGGACAAATCAGTAATACCAGCGGCTTACGCCCTTGAGCAAACAATTCAGGCCAGCCATAGCGTTCGCTATATACATACTAAAAGCTTCTGGCCTCCGCACGAAGAGCCAATGGAAGGATGGATTGAATTTGATGCGACAGGGGCCGGCAGAAGTTTTCGAATACAGATGCCCGCATGGACTGACCCCTGGGGTAATGATGGAGATAAAGTGATAGTTTGGAAAGATAATAAAGCACAGATGTTCCTAAAAAAGAAAAACTTCTATTTCGTTTCAAAGGATGATGAAATCGCGGACATGGTCTTTAAGTCCATCGAGCAGTTTGATCCCAAGACAACCCTTATAGGTTTACAA
>CAZWKM010000201.1:0-4406 GCA_964634165.1 uncultured Pirellulales bacterium
CGTGCAACTTCCGCGTTGACACGTTCAGCCTCCAAAGCGGCTTTCCTATCAGGATCGCCCTTTATGTATCGTCGTCGAAGAATCTCAACCGCATCGCTTGTCTCTTTTTTCCTATTCATAACTTCCACCTCATCCTTCATATTCTAAATAAGTATATTTGTGCGGATTACGCTCATACTTACTAAGACGGTCTATTGCCAAGTCGATCTGTGTGTCTGGAACTTTATCCGTTTTGGTTATCCCATGTGACAAAATAGCTCGTTGCGAACTGAAAAAATATAATAATCGATAGTTCACGTGCATATGTCTTACACGAAGTTCGTAGATTCCATCGCGAAGATAGTCAGCTTCTGGTCTTCGCAATTCATGACCACATTCAACTAAGCGATCAATGCGTACAACAAACTTATTTTGAACTTTATCATGTAAGCCATCAAGCCAATCCAGTGAGGGAACCGAACCATCATCTTCACGAAAGAACACTACCATTGTTTGAGCCATCTCTGTTCCTTTTATATATTATCGCATTATTGCGATACCTTGTCAAGTTATTTTTTTATTTTTTTTCACTATTTATTTAATAAGAGCAGGGAAAATGCGTATTTAAGCCGAAATATCGCATTATTGCGATACTCTGTCAATATATTTTTTCACATTTTTTTAAAAAAATGTTAGATTTTATAGAGTTTCTCAAAAGAGTTTTTTGGATCTCTCCCCCTAACTAAATACACAAAAACTTTCTTAAGTACCCAAAACCCGCAATTCCCGCCAAATGCTTTAGTGCGCAAGTGCGTAAGAGCACAAGGCGTATTTAGTGCACAAGGGCATAAGCCATAAGAGCATAAGTCACAAGAGCAAATTTCGCATCTCGCATTTAGTTTTTTCGATGAAGCTTGAACTGCCAGGTGCTGTTATCATTCAGGGCACAAAATAACAGAAAAGAAGGGAAAAGTCAAGGGGAAAAAGAAATTTTGGACTTTTTTCATTTGACTTTTGCCTTGTTCTGTGCTATTTTTCAACCGAAATAGAGGAAAGCATCTGGGCAAGAGCAGCAGAAACTGATAATCGTTTTAATAAGGGGATTCAAAATGCAAGGCAAATGGTGGAAATTGATTTGTGTGGTACTGCTTGTGGGCGTAATCGTCGGCGTGGCGACATTCGCATTCGCAGGCAAATACGAAAAGGCGAACACAGATAAAGACGGGCTCGCCTCGGCAACGGATGGTACCCTCCTAAAAGTTTCGACCCCGTTAGACGTCGATGACGACGACGAAGATGACGACGACGAAGATGACGACGACGAAGATGACGACGACGAAGATGACGACGAAGATGATGACGACGAAGATGATGACGACGAAGATGACGACGACGAAGATGACGACGACGACGATGATGACGACGACGATGATGATGACGAAGACGATTAATTGGGTCGAGAGTCCAAGTTGCTAACCGGTTAAATAGTGAGCGAGTGGGCGGCAGGTGCTGCGGATTCAGCCGCAGCACGCCGAACTTCTTTACTATTGCGCGTATCCTGTAATCCTGTAAGAGTAAGTGACGGGCGGTTGAACCATAGTGAGATAACGCTTTGCTATCTCACCCTGGGTGCCTGAGACTTGCTGGGGCAAGCTAATACATGCAGGGATTCGGGATGCGGACTCGGGCAGGCGGCGAAAGACAGGGGGTGAGGTAAATTTATGGTGGACAAGGATTATTTGGATTGGTAGATTGTAACGGTTCGGTAGGAAAATATCATCTTCAAAACTAATCCTCAAGCTCTGACTAAACTTAATCCTTTTTGAATTATTTCCATTCGCTTTGCCTTTCAAGAGCATCAAGAAACTCAGATCTCGGCTTATCAGACCATTTGGGACCATAAGAAATGCCCCTAGGTCTTCTAAATGAGTGAAATAGGTAAAGGTTTTCCTTTGCCCGCGTCATAGAAACATAAAATAAACGAGCCTGTTCAGCGATGCTACTGTCACGCTCTGGATCACGCTCTGGAATTATGTCATTCTCCAAACCTACAATGATCACAATCTTAGCTTGTAATCCTTTTGCCTTTCTCATAGTCCTTAATTGAACTGTGCCAGTTATGACCTGTTTTCTCGAATCAAGCAATTTTACAACGTCGGCTATGTCCTCTCCTAGTTTGAGTGGATCGGACCAAATTCCCGGAACGAACGCCAAGTGTTTTGCGAATTGTCCCGGATCTTCATTATAATCTTTATACGTTGAAATTAGGGCATTAAGGTTTTCTCGAATTTTTATTATTGTTCCGTTAGGGTTCTCAATCTTCTGAATAACACTAAATAGATCATTATTTTTATCAACTAATTCCCACAATCTAGCAATTGAAGTTTCTTCTGCGATTCTTTTATCAAGTGATTTTTTAGTCCGGAGCTTCTTTTTGTTTGCTCCAGGAACCTTAGCAATGCCAATATTTATGAGATCTTCGATAACTAGTCTCGTAGTGAAACTGTTATTCGGTGCTTCAACCCAACTTAAGAATCGGTTCGCGATGTTGATACGTTCAGGCAAAAAACTTACTTGGCAATCAGCATATAAACCTCGTTTAGATAGTTCTTCTATGATAAGCGGGAAGAACTCTTTTTTTGGCGCGAGTATTAAGACATCTTTTTTATCTAGGACAGCTGATTTCGCAATATACGAAACCATTCTTGCCTCTGTAATTTCGCTTGGGACATGGTAGATGTAAGGTTCATCTCCACATTCAACATCGAATTATAGATCTGGCTTACCAGACCAATTGGAGTAATATTTCTCTAGGATTCTAAAGCTATCCTTCATTATGTTTTCATGGCACCTTCGGCTTATATTTAGTGTTGCGATTTCAGGGCGAGGGAAGTCTTCCTTAAAGCGCAGTATAAATTTTGTATCAGCACCACGAAATCCATAGATACTTTGAGCGTCATCCCCGACCACAAAAAGCCCATTCCTGGATCTTCTGCTTAGTAATTCTATCAGTCTGAATTGAGCTGTGTTGATATCTTGGTATTCGTCAACGATCAAATGTTCTGCTTGAGATTGATACTTTTTGAGTATCTCGAGATTATTCTCTAATATTTGGCAGGCAAGTAGGATTTGATCATCAAAGTCTATACGATTACACTTGGACATTATCTCCCAATACTTAGAGCATGTCTGGCAGGTTTTCTTATTTGGAATTTGTTTGCAATCTCCATGTTGCTTGCATTCACGGGCATTTTTACTATCTTCTTCGGTAAAACCAAGTATTAAAGCAGAATCTCGATAGATCAAACGCTTAATTATCTCATCATCCTGAACTTTCAAATCGGTTTTCAATAAATTCAAAGAGTGCGGATCTTCTTGAACTATTTTCTGGCCCAGAGAATGGATTGTCCTTATATGAGGAAGGTCGTCAAATTCAAGCTTGAAATATCCATGTGGATCAGTAAGCTTGTCTATCATATTCTGATTTGCATCGGTCGTATATGTAAGAGCAGTTATAGTTTCTTTAGCTGTCCCATTTTTTACTAGTCTTGTGATTCTATCAGCTAGTAGGTGCGTTTTGCCAGTACCTGGCCCCGCTATGACAAGAGTAGGACATGAAAAATTATTAACAATTTCTTCGTAAGTCATTAATGACATCTATTTTTCGCGCTTTGCAGGAATGCCAATCGGAATTGAGGCTCCCGCACCAATGAGAAACATTACTTCTGATATATTCGAATTTCTATTAGGTTTCATTGTTTTTCCAGTTCTCCCATTTTAACAGCTCAGGGTCGTGCATATTATTAATCTATTGCTTACAAATATATTAAGTTCTAACTCTCTCCCTTCCCTTCGACCCGTTCGGCTACGCTCAGGGCAGGCTTCACTCAGGGTAAACTCCCAAGGTTATCTCGAATTAAGTTATTTCGATGCAGCTTTGCGCCCCTTGGTGTTTCCGTTCTTTGATTAGATAAAATAGGGTAATAGAAGGTAAAAGTCAAAGGGAAAAAAAGGGGGAAAGGGGAAAGTAAAAAGGGAGAAGGGAAAAGGGAGAGACGGTTTAACGGTGAAACGGTTAGATGGTTGGACGTGTAAGTGTAGATGAGCGTATGGGTAAATGCGGGGAGGTTTAATCAATTCGTGTGGCAGATTTCTCGACTGCGCTCGAAATGACAACAAAATGGATTCCTGCTTTCGCAGGAATGACAACCGCCGACGTTGCCGGGAAAGAATAACAAAGAAACCCCTTGCAGTGCAAGGGGCTAACAACCCCGCCCACAGGTGGCGGGGCTAACCTTCTTAGTCAAAGTGGTGCGAAATATCGCACCCTACCCTCTCAGGATGCCAAACGGACGATTCGAGGAAGCATTGAGCCCCTTGGTGTTTCCGTTCTTTGGTTAGATAAAATAGGGTAATAGAAGGTAAAA
>CAZWKM010000202.1:0-4406 GCA_964634165.1 uncultured Pirellulales bacterium
GCGACGACTGGCGATATACCTTCGAGACAGCTCAGGTACGCGCGCTCGAGATGCAGATGCTAAGCCCGGCGACTTTCCTTGATATGGCCAATGCGGAAAATTTCGCCCAGGCCGCCGACTTGTTATCGGCCACCGAATACGCCCTGCCGCAGACAAGCAGGAATTTTGCGGAAATGGAGAATATTTTGCTGGCTCGAAGAACTGCGGTACGGGAACTATTTTCGGTTTTGTGTATTGACAAGCCGATTGTAGAACTGTTCAAAGCGCGGGATGATTTTGCAAATCTCCGGCTGGCGGTCAGGCGAACATTGACGGAGAAGCCGTTGGGAACCGATTACAGCAGCGATGGCAATTTCCCGCCCGAGCAGTTTGAGCAGGTCTTTGAGGAAGAAAATTACGCCCTGTTTCCTGACTATATGGCCGAGGCGGTAGAGCAGGCGGTTCTGGCCTACTATCAAAATAAGGACATCCGCCGGATTGATTACGCAATCGATGCCGTGCAGGCTGAGTATAATCTGAAAAAAGCACACCGGTTAAAGAGCATTTTTCTGCTCGGTCTTTTCAGAATACAGCTCGATTTAACGAACATACGCACGATGCTCCGCCTCAAATTCACTGAATCCGAACAGCGGAACGTTCTTTTGAAAGGCGGATTTATTGAGCTGGAACGATTCAGGCACGGACTTGATATCGGCTATGAAACATTAGGGCCGTTATTTTTTGTAACACCCTATCACCGCGTTGTTGAAACAGGCGCCAACTATTTAACATCGGACAAATCTTTTTTAAGGGCTGAGCAGCAGTGCGCCGAATTCCTGACTGGCTTTCTAAAATCAACGATTCAGATTACCGCCGGCCCTCAGCCGATTATAGCTTTTCTGTTAATGAAGGAAAATGAAATCCGCACGGTCAGACTAATATTGACCGCCAAAAAGAACTTCCTGGATACAAAGCTTATTTTAGACCGAGTGGCCGGATGATGAAAGAACGCATAGAAAATAGCTTCCTTCTGTCATTCCTGCGAAAGCAGGAATCCAGAAAACGAGTATGTAGCATCGAGCATCGAGCATCGAGTATCAAGAATCGAGAATCAAGTATGAAACCGACAAAACTATTCTGCTTGCTTTTAACCTTAACGTGTATCACTGTCGGGTGCAAGAAGAGAGCAGCTAAACCAGCTAAACCAACTAAGTCACTCCATCAGGTTGTGGCTTCCGGTGACATTGACCTGGTCCGATCGCTCCTTTCAAAGGGTGCCGATGTCAACGCAAAGGACAGGTCTGGCCGGACGCCGTTGCACTACGCGGCCCGGTGGGGCCACAAGGATGTGGCCGAACTTCTTCTCGCCAAAGACGCCGATGTCAACGTCAAAGACAATCGAGGCCAAACTCCTTTATCCTTGGCAGAAGAGGAAGAGCATAAAGAAATCGTTGAACTATTGCGCAACCACGGAGCTAAAGAATAGCGTATTTTCTGGAGCGTGACTAAAGTGAACTAAAATGAACTAAAGTGAGCTAAAGTTAGTAAGATATAGTCCGCTGGTGGTGAATAACTTTAGGCACTTTAGGCACTTCACACTTTAGCTCACTGAGATACGAATTATGGAAGGTAAAATTGCAGTCATCGGTGATACTGATTTCGTGATGCCGTTCTCGGCACTCGGAGTTGATACGTACCCGGTAGGCCGGACAACCGGGGACATTACCGAAAGTGCCGAGAAAATAATCGCTGGAAGGTACGCTCTTGTTGTTGTTGCCGAAAATATAGCTCCGGCGGTTGACGAACTTTTCTCAGCTTGCGGGAATTTACCGACCCCTTGTATTGTTGTTGTGCCGTTTACAACCGAATCCGAGGGCTTTGCAACGCAGGCCCTCGGTAAAGTGCTCAAGATGGCTACGGGTATAAATATTTTACAAAACAGTTAAAAAGGTTTTGATAATGAGTGAAACCAAAGAAGGCAGGATAGTCAAAGTTGCAGGGCCTGTTGTTGTGGCTGAAGGTATGACCGGGGCGCGAATGTATGACGTTGTTCGCGTCGGCAAATTGAACATCATAGGCGAAATCGTGGAATTGCACGGCGATTTGGCCTCAATTCAGGTCTATGAAGAGACCACAGGTCTGGGCCCAGGCGAGCCGGTCGTTGATACGGAAGCGCCGCTGTCGGTCGAATTAGGGCCGGGTCTGATTGAAAGTATTTACGACGGCATCCAGAGGCCCTTGCCATTACTGGCAGAGGCCGAAGGCGAATTTATGAGCAGAGGCAGCGCGATGCCGGGCCTGAATAGGGAAAAGAAGTGGCACTTTAAGCCCAGCGTCGAAAATGGAGCAGATGTTGGCCAGGGCGACATAATAGGCGAGGTCCAGGAAAGCTCACTGGTTAATCACAGGATTATGGTGCCGGCCGATGTAAAAGGAAAGATAGAGAAAATAGGAGAAGGTGACTACACCGTTGATGAAACAGTGGCGATTGTGGCCGCTGAAGACGGCCGGAAAAGTGAAATAAAACTGATGCAGAAATGCCCTGTTCGTAACGCCAGGCAGGTAAAGGGTCGGCTTGTACCAAACAAAATCCTCGTTACCGGCCAGCGTGTTATTGACACATTCTTCCCCGTTGCAAAGGGCGGGACGGCTTGCATACCTGGGCCGTTTGGAAGCGGAAAAACAGTTGTCCAACATCAGTTGGCAAAATGGGTTGACGCTGAGATTGTCGTTTATGTCGGCTGTGGCGAGCGCGGCAACGAGATGACAGATGTTATAACGGAATTTCCGGAACTGAAGGACCCGTATTCCGGCGAGCCGTTGATGAAGCGTTCGGTACTGATTGCAAACACATCGAATATGCCCGTAGCGGCCAGAGAGGCCTCGGTCTATACCGGTATTACCATAGCCGAGTATTTCCGCGATATGGGTTTCACCGTGGCCTTGATGGCCGACAGCACCAGCCGATGGGCTGAAGCGATGCGGGAGATATCCACCCGTCTGGAAGAGATGCCCGCCGAGGAGGGTTATCCTGCGTACCTGGCCGCTCGGATTGCAGCGTTCTATGAAAGGGCAGGCCGGGTACAGTGTATCGGCAGCCCGCAGCGCGAGGGGGCTTTATCGATTATAGGTGCGGTAAGCCCGCCGGGCGGTGATTTGTCCGATTCGGTTGTCCAGGCAACACTGCACGTCGTCAAGGTGTTCTGGTCACTGCAGGGAAAGCTTGCTTACCAGAGACACTTTCCCGCCATTGATTGGCTGACATCCTATTCCTTCTATAAGGAATCCTTGAAAGCCTCCTTCGAAGATAAGGACCAGGGCAGGGAAATGGAGGAGCTGACCGTCAAGGCAATGAGTCTGTTAGAGCAGGAAGCGGAGCTTCTTGAGATTGTTCGGCTGGTGGGAGCCGAGGCCTTATCGCCGCAAGACAGGTTAGCGCTTGAGACGGCCAGGTCGATTCGCGAAGACTTCCTGCACCAGAATGCTTTTCACGAGGTCGATACCCACACTACGATGCCCAAGCAGTACGAAATGTTAAAGACCGTCCTGCACTTTCACAGGGCGGCTCTTGCAGCCATTGAGGCCGGAGTTGAAACCGTTGACATTTTCAAATTGGCTGTCCGCGAGGAAATCGCAAGGGCAAAATATGTCCCCCAAAGCGATATAACCAAAATAACCGCAATTCGGCAAACAATCGACGAGCAGATGAAACAACTGCGGACTTCAGTGGCGGCTTGAATAGAGTGAAGAGTGAAGCGTATTGGGAGATACGAGATATGAAACACTAAGGGCAAATCCGAAACCCGAAGCACGAAACAAATACGAATGACCAAAATACAAAATGCCAAACAATACGACTTAGAGGATCGCACACTTGCCTTTGCAAAAAGGGTCAGGGCTTTCGTTAATAAGTTGCCTAAGACTATCGCCAATATTGAAGATGGTAAACAGCTTATCAAAGCATCTGGCTCTGTTGGTTCTAACTATATCGAAGCTAACGAGGCATTAAGCAAGAAAGACTTCCGCTTCAGGATAAAGATATGTCGCAAGGAGGCCAAAGAAAGTCGATATTGGCTGAAATTAGTCGATACCCAGGGTGTTCCATAGCAGGAACAAGAACGAAAAGATTTGGAACAAGAAGCTACGGAACTTATGAATATTTTTGGCTCGATTCTACGTAAGAGCGAATAAGGTTTTGAACATTGGATATTTGAATTTCGAATTTGTTTCGGATTTCGATATTCGGATTTCGGATTTATACGACTGAAAAACGGAAATCTCTAAACGCTATATTTGTCAGGAGTTTTGGATGCTGAAAGAATACCAAACAGTTGCGAGTATTTCCGGCCCGCTGATGCTGGTCGAGATGGTCGATGAGGCCAAATACGGGCATATTGTCGATATTGAACTCGGTGACGGCTCGATAC
>CAZWKM010000203.1:0-4403 GCA_964634165.1 uncultured Pirellulales bacterium
AGTTTGGCGACCACATCATTTTCGCTCAAGTTTTTCTTCGCATAGGCCTCGAATTCGGCTGCAAATTGGTCTATTTTTGGGGTTTCGATGGTCATGCCGGCTGCCATTTTGTGGCCGCCGAATTCGATTAAATGCTGTGAGCAGGCCCTGATTGCGCTGAGCAAACAGAAGCCCGGAATTGAGCGGGCGGAACCTTGAGCGATGCCATCTGCGGAGCCGGCGTTGTTAATTATAATCGTTGGACGATAGAATTTGTCCACTATTCTTGAGGCAACAATGCCTATTACGCCCGTGTGCCAATTTTGGCCTGCAAGCACGATGGTCTTTCGATCGGGGTGGTTCAGGCCTTGCTGGACTATCATCTGGCAGGCCTGCTCGAATATCTTTCGCTCGCACCGCTGGCGCCGGCCGTTTTGCTCTTTGAGATATTCGGCTATCTGCATCGAGCGGACCTGGCTACTGCTGGTCAAAAGCTCGACGGCTAAACGTGCGTGTCCCATTCGCCCTGCTGCGTTGAGCATTGGTGCAAGCCGAAAGCCGATGTGGAAACTATCGAGTCCCTGGCCTGTCAATCCAGCCGAGGCAATCAAGGCCTGGATACCGGAGAGTTTGCACTGCGGCAAGGCTTCGAGTCCATAGCTTGTCAGAATTCTGTTTTCGCCCCGCAGGTCCACAATATCGGCGACGGTCCCCATTGCCGCCAGGCTCGTTGCATTTATCATAAATTCACGCAGTGCCGGTTCAAGTTTTCGACCTGCGTTGAATTCATTTGCCAACGCCCAGGCCAGCTTAAAGGCGACCATTGAACCGGATGAATCCTGGTTGGCGTAGGATTTTTCCAGCGCAGGATGCACAATGGCAACGGCTTTAGGCAGCTTTTGTTCGGGCTGGTGATGGTCGGTAATTATCATCTCAAGGCCCAACTGCCCGGCAAGCTCGGCGGAGCTAAATGCTGTAACACCACAGTCAACAGTGATTAAGAGTTCGCTGCCGGATTTCGCCAGTGCCCGGACGGCTTCTTCGTTCAGGCCGTAGCCTTCATCGACTCGATGAGGGATATAGTAATCAACATCAGCACCGAGCAGCGTTAGAATCTGCCAGAGAATTGAGACGCCCGTAATGCCGTCCACATCATAATCGCCGTAGACGGTGATTTTTTCCCTGTCTCTAATAGCCTGCTTTAATCTTCGGACGGCTGTTTCGACTCCCGGCATTTGGTCTGGCTGGATAAGCTCCGTCAGTTTCGGCCTGATGAAAACGGCACCGGCGCGGGCATCGGTTATGCCGCGATTGATTAAAACCTGTGCTAAAAGAGGCGAAACCCTTAGTGATTTGGCAAGCTGGGCACAGCGACGGTCCGGGGGCTGGATTACCCATTCTCGACTCTCGATTCTCGATTTTCGACTTCCGATTCGCGAGTATCGAGCCCGTCGGTGTCCGGCATTTTGCCGGACCGGGTGAGGCATATCGGGCATCCGGTATCCGGTATTTTGCATCCGTGCGGAAAATCGCATTTCGAGTCCGTCCTGTTCCTTATTTTTTAGACGGGATAAATCCTGTCTGAAAAATTCAAATGCCGTTATATAAAAGAGAGCCGCGAATTGCAAGGATTATTTTTCAGGCCCTCATATACAAGCCGCCGTTTACGGCGATATATTCGCCGGTGATAAATCCGGCTGCCTCGCTTGCCAGGAACAGTACCACTTTTGCTATGTCCTCGGCGGTACCGTTTCTGCCAAGGGGGGTTTGCTCAGCAATTTCCTTCCAGCGCTGCGGTGGACTAAACCGCTCGTGGAAACGTGTCTCAATAAAGCCGGGCAGGACACTGTTGACCCGTATGCCATATGGAGCGAATTCCCCTGCCATCGAAATAGTCTCGGTGGCGACGGCTGCCTTTGCACCTGCATAGATTCCCGAGCCGTGCCCTCCGCCATGATGGCCGGCCACCGAACCGATATTGACAATATTACCCTTGCTCTTTTTCAGATACGGCAAGGCCGACCTCGTTACCAAAAGGATACTGCGGACGTTGGTGGCATATACGTCGTCGTGATACTCCACGGTTGCAGTTTCAAAGGGCTGTCTGTCAATAAGCGAGCCGGCATTATTGATAAGTATATCGATGCCGCCGGCCTCTCTGGCGAACTGCTCAACCATTTCGTCAACCTGCTTTTCGTCGCGGACGTCGGCGTAAAGTAAGAGGCCATCGCTATTTTTCTTCACCTGCTCAAGCGTTTTTTCCGCACCGTCCTTTGTCCTGAAGTAGTGGACTCCGACAAAGCAGCCCTGCCAGCTAAACAAAACTGCCGTTGCCGAGCCGATTCCGCTGCTGGAGCCGGTAACTAAAACCTTTTTGCCTTCGAGGTCTTCGTAAATCATTTTAGCGCTTTACTCGAACTCACCGGCTCTGCCGACGGTTGAGTATAAAGGCAAGTTGGACGTTATCAGAGCAGTTCGTCGATTGCTGTGGTGAGGTCTTTTTTACTGGTTAAGCCGACCCATTTCTTCTGCACCTGACCACTTTTGAACAAAATAGTGGTCGGTATGGCATTTATACCGAATTCTACAGCACTGTCGCGAGCATCATCGGTGTTGAGCTTGCAGATTTTGGCCTTGTCTGTGTAGTGAGCGGCAATTTCCGCTAAAATAGGGGCCATCATCTTACAAGGTCCGCACCAGGGCGCCCAGAAATCAACCAGGACCGGCACATCAGAGCTGTGAACAACTTCATCAAAAGCGGTGTCAGTTAGCTCAATTACGTTACCAGTCATTACTTTATCCTTTCCACCGAGATTTCCTCGATAACCAGTACCCAGCCACGTCGCCGGATTTTTCAATCGTCATAATACCCGAATCGGCCACCCAGTTCCAACACATTTTGCGAATATTTTGCGGGGTACGCCGGGATTATTGTCGGAGCGATGCAGTCCACTAATATGCCCTTTCGTTAGTTTACCATCCACCTGGCTGAAGTAAGTCACTGACCGGTTCGTTCCACCAGTTTTTATCTCTGAAATACTGCTTGAGCATCATAGCAGCGATGACGCCATCAGCGACGGCTGTGACCAGTTGCATAGCGGCCCCGATTCTGCAGTCGCCTGCCACGAAGACACCCGGCACACTCGTTCGAAGATATGCGCAGTCGCACTTGATGAATCCCCTGTCGGTCAGCTCCACAAAATCCTTCAAGAAGCCGGTGTTCGGCACCATACCAACAAATATAAATACCCCACCGCAGGGATAGTCTTCTTCCTGACCCGTCTTGACATTTTTTAATTTGACTGATTGGACTTTACCTTCGCCCTCTATGGCGGTTGCCACGGTACTATACTTGATAATCAAATTTGAATTCGGCTCGTTGACTTTTTTTAGAAGCTCCTCGACCAGAACTTTAGCTGCTCTAAATTCGTCCCTGCGGTGTATCATTGTTACCTTATCGGCGAATTTGGCCAGATGCAGAGTTTCTTCGACTGCGGTATTGCCTCCGCCGACGGCGACGACTTGCTTGCCCTTGAAAAATGGTGCATCACACGTCCCGCAGTAGCTGACGCCTGCGCCGCGGAATTCCTCTTCGCCGGGGATACCAAGGTTGCGATAGCCGCTACCCGGTGCCAGAATGGCAACTCTTGCGGAGAATTTATCCTTGTCACAGTAAACAGCGATGCTGCCATCTTTTAGCTTCTCCAGGTTGGTAACTTCGCAACCGGTCTTTATCTCGGCGCCAAAGCTCTCAACCTGCTTTTGCATCCGCTCAATCAGGCCTGGCCCATCGATTTGTTCAATACCAGGGTAGTTTTCTATCCTGTCTGTGTTAATGATTTGGCCGCCGGGCTGGAATTTCTCAAGCACGAGTGTTTTTAGTCTGTCGCGCGAGGTATAAAGAGCTGCTCCAAGGCCGGCTGGGCCGGCACCTATAATAATAACGTCATACACAACATCGCTCATTTTAAAATCACCCGCTATTTTCTTCTAAGTGCGGCTCTATCTTTTTCTTAACATCAGACTCATAACCTGGCGTAACCCCGATAATCTGGTCCACTATTTCACCACCTTTAAAAATATTCAATGTTGGGATACTCATAATACCGTATTCGATAGCCGTCTGGCGTCCGTCGTCAACATTGAGCTTGCATACCTTTAATCTTCCCTTGTATTGCTGAGCTATTTTCTCAAGCACCGGGGCGGCCATTCGGCAGGGTCCACACCAAGGTGCCCAGAAATCCACCACCACAGGGATTTGCGATTTCAGAACCTGGCTTTCAAAATCCTCATCACTCACATCAATCGGTTTTCCTTCTTCCATCTTTGTGCCCCTTGCAATAAAAAATGTCAAAAATCAAAACTCAAAACCAGATGTTAAAATGCGAAATGCTATATGTCAATTAGATTTGTTCTTCTTCGCC
>CAZWKM010000204.1:0-4390 GCA_964634165.1 uncultured Pirellulales bacterium
GTGACCCAGGTCGAGCTTCTGCTCACGCCCAACGCAGAGAAGGACGGCTTGCCGAGCACCCCTGAGGTACTCCACATATGGACCGACTGAAGCGATCACCCAACCGACCTTGTAGGTAATGATTGTATTACAAATATCAAAGATTTTGCAGCGATGGCCACAACATGGCTTGATGATTATACGTTAACAGGACCGGTTCCTAAATAATGTAGTTATTATTTACCGCCCCGCCTGGGGTTGTCTCAGGCGCCCGATTTTGTTTTGCGTCATCGATTTGCTCGAACAACAAAGAGGGCAATCACGCCCTATTTAGGAACATCTTGACCCTTGGCACGTTTTGCTCGAGTGAGAGCAAGATGGACGCAGCCGTTTGCTGCTCTTATAAAATTTAATCTTACTTAATTTAACAGGAGAAAATCATGACTACAAGAAACCGAATCAAAACCGTATTAATCCTCGCCGCCGTGGCGATGGTCGCCCTGGCAGCTACCTCGGCCTATGCGGATTTGGTTGCGTATTGGCCCTTAAACGATGGCCCGGCTGGCGAACCAGTCACCGGCGCCGACGACGTTATCGATGCCGGCCTGACCTTTACGGACGCTACCGTTGAGGGCACTGGCGGCACATGGTTCAACGACCCCACCCGCGGCATCGTGTTCAGCACGGGGGAGGACGATCGCCTTGTGGGGGGCACGCAGGGTATCGACCTCAACGATGGCTTCACCTGGTCCTTGTGGGTGAACGTGGCTAGTTCTAATATTACTGATCCTGGCGCGGACGTCATCATGGGGAGCCGTAATGGTGTTTGGAACAAACTGCAACCAACGGGGTTTCAAAGGTGGGCGGATATTGGCGGCTATGATGTTGCCGACGACACCTGGCATCACATGGCCGTCGTCGGGACGACCGAACCCAGGGTAAGCCTCTACATCGACGGCTCGCTGGTGGGCTCAGATACGTCGTTCTGGAACGATTTGATGACAGTGAACGATAAACTCGAGTTTGGCGGTTCCAGCAGGTACAGTGAGGACATTACGGGCCTTATGAGCGACATAGCCATCTGGGATGAAGCGTTATCGGAAGATCGGATTGAGGACCTTGCGGCCGGCGGCGACGTCCTTGGTTCTGTCGATGCCGGCGACGATATGATTACCTGGTCGGGCCAGGGGGTACAATTGGATCCGAACGTTGTTAATAACGATCCCTGTGAGCCGCAGGCGCCCTTGACATATCTCTGGACTGCCGAGCCTAACGGTATTGGCGATCCTAACCTCGATGTTGCAATCACTGACGCTAATGAAAAAGTTGCATCGGTTACGATTACCAAAACTGCCCCTACCGGCGATGCGACTGTCGTTACGATGACACTTGCCGTTACCCTCCCAGGTAAGGACCCTGTAACAGATACTCTGACGATTGACGTGTACGATAATTCCTGTCTGGCGGCGAAGGCCGTGGGTCCGGTGGAGATTGATCCAACTGACATTGACGCCAATTGTATTACAAACTTCGAAGATTTTGCTGTAATGGCCATAACATGGCTTGATGATTATACGTTAACAGGACCGGTTCCTAAATAATGTAGTTATTATTTACCGCCCCGCCTGGGGTTGTCTCAGGCGGGCGATAACATTTTACTCGTGTGAGAGCAAAACGGACGCAGCCGTTTGCTGCTCTTATAAAATTTAATCTTACTTAAAACAGGAGAATATGATGACTACACAAAACCGAATCAAAACAGTTTTGACCCTCGCCGCCGTGGCGATGGCAATCCTCGTCCTCACGGACACCTCGGCCAACGCGGCGGTCGTTGTTGAGGAACAATTTATTTACGAACCACTTGAGGCAAACATAGACGGCCAGAACGGCGGCACCGGTTTTGACGGTCCATGGGTCTCGACTATCTCCCACGGTAGAATTTATTGGATCCACTCGCCGGGTTTGTCATTCTCAACGCTCCCCGTGGCCGGTAATTCGCTGTCCCGATACGGCAGTGCAGGCAGGGCCCAAGCACACCGATTGATTTCCGGCGCATCGCAATCCACTCTCACGGGCGACGGCACGACGATATGGTTTAGCGTTCTCTTCCAGGAACCTAACTCCCAGTATAAACATGGAACGTTCCTTTTCGGAACGGAGGCGTTCACTACTGACGGCACCCCAACACTCGCCGCTGCCGGTGATGGTTTTGGGTTTACGATACAGGCTGCTCCGGACGGGAGCACCCAGGGTAATGGCTCCATCAATGCCATCGCTTACGACAACTCTACTACACCAACAGTTGTTCAAGGCACATTTACACCAGACCCAATAGATGCGACCATTCTGATTGTTGGCAAAATCAATTGGAAGGCCGATGGCACCCCCGATGAACTATTCCTCTTCAACGTCACCGATCTGTCCACCGAACCGTTGGAGTCGGCGGCATTCGCATCGATCATTAATCTGGACTTTACCCAGTCGGCCTTTGACACCCTGGCAATGTGGGATTCCAACAACGCAATCACCGATGAAATCCGTTTCGGGAACACCTTCGCCGATGCGATGGGCGCCCTCGATCCGAATCTTCCTGATGTCGATGCCGGCGACGATATGATTAGCTGGTTAGGTCAAGCGGTAACAATGGATCCGAACATCGTTGAAGCGCCTGGGTCGGACTGGACGAGTTTGACATATCTCTGGACTGTCGAGCCTAACGGTATTGGCGATCCTAACCTTGATGTTGTAATCACTGATGCTGATCAAAAAGATGCATCGGTTACGATTACCAAAACTGCCCCTACCGGCGATGCGACTGTCGTTACGATGACACTTGCCGTTAACAACGAAGGCAGGCTTGATCCGCCTGTAACAGATACCATGACGATTGACGTGTACGATGATGCCTGTCTGGCAGCGAAAGCCACTGGTTCGGTGGAGCTTGATCCAACTGACATTGACGAGAATTGTATTACAAACTTCGTAGATTTTGCTGTAATGGCCACAGCATGGCTTGATGATTATACGTTAACAGGACCGGTTCCTAAATAATGCAGTTATTATTTATCGCTCCGCCTGGGGTTGTCTCAGGCGGGCAGTAACATTTTACTGGTGTAAGAGCAAAACGGACGTACCCGTTTGCCGTTCTTACTTAATTTAACAGGAGAATATCATGAGTACACAAAACAGAATCAAAACAGTATTAACCCTCGCCGCCGTGGCGATGGTGCTCCTGGTCCTTCCCGCCGCTGCGGATATTCCAGGGCCCAATGATTTACCCGACCCGGACACGACACCGCCTGATACCACTAAGCCGGTCAAGGTTTACATTTTGTCAGGTCAATCAAACATGGTGGGGATGGGTAATATCAGTCCTCTCGGTACTCCCGGTACATTAGAAACTATTACGAAGACGGACGGTATGTTCCCGAACCTGTTGGATGATGCCGGCGAATGGACGATCCGCAATGATGTGATGTACCGGGGGGTGATCACCGCCATCGGCGACGGCCCGCTGACTCCGGGTATCCAGGGCAGCACAATAGGACCCGAGATGGGATTTGGCCACGTCATGGGATATTACCATGACGAACCGGTTATCGTCCTCAAAAGCTCACAGGGCAATCGAAGCCTCGGCTGGGACTGCCTTCCTCCGGGCAGCGAGCAATACATCGTGGGCGATTACACCTATGCCGGCTACGGGGATTCCCCCAACCGCTGGCTGACGGGCAGCGGCCCGTCGCCGTACGGCTGGTACGCCGGCAAGCAATACGACGATTATTTCCTGGCCGAGAGCGATATGGGCCCCACGGGCTGGGCGGACGCCACGGATTACCCCAATAATTGTCAGGTCCGCCACAATGGGGTGGTCTACATCAGCAAAGCGGCCCACACGTCCAGTGCGGCCTCGGAGCCGGGGATTGGCGCGCAATCTTCCACTTACTGGAACGTCTACTCGGTTTTCAACGTGACCGACATTCTGGACAATTTCGCCTCCGAGTACCCGGAGTACGCCGCGCAGGGATTCGAGATCGCCGGCTTCGGCTGGTGGCAGGGGCACAAGGACCAATATGATGCGTCGTACGCCGATCGCTACGAGTTTAACCTGGAGAACTTCATCAATGAGATACGGGAGTACTACGAGAACCGCTATCCGGACAACATCAGGCCGAACGCGCCCTTCGTGGTGGCCACCATCGGGTTCAACGGCGTGCCCTACGCTCCGGGAACCGCCTATTATAAGATTTACACCGCCCAGATGGCCATTAGTGACCCGGTGAAACATCCTGAGTTTGCCGGCAATGTGGCTTCGGTCGACACACTTGGTTACTGGAGAAGCGTCGAGGAGTCTCCGGCAAACCAGGGCTATCACTATAATCGAAATGCCGAGACCTTTATGCTGGTCGGTGAT
>CAZWKM010000205.1:0-4349 GCA_964634165.1 uncultured Pirellulales bacterium
GGTCGGGCTTGTATGTGCCCTGGGCGACTCGGATATCGTCGCCGCTCCAGGCGGCAGCGAGGGCGTACTGGAGGTAGTTGTAAGCATCGGCCCAGGATGAGCCGTCATTTGCACCTTCAGCATCGTTATCGACGTAAATCATTTTCGGTGGCACCGGCGTCATAAGGAACGCAAGAGTTTTTCCGCTGTTGGTAATGCCCTGGCCAACTATCTGACCACGGTTGTTTATGTCAAAAGCGAACTTTAGCACTTTCCACATGGAGCTTGGCGGTATCAGATCTTCAAGTTTAATCATGCCATTGTCGATATCCAGGTAAAAGGCAACACTCCGACCCCAGGGATTCAAGTACCCGACTATTTGTCCAGCATCGTTGATGGCAGAAGCAACGCTTCCGTCAGTGCCGAAAACAAAGCTTTCGTTGAGATCTATCATCCCGTTGTTATTGTCCCAAAGGAAAGCACGATAATTATCATTATCAGGCTCGTATTGTGAACGCCCCACCACCTGCCCGTGATTATTGATGCCCAAAGCCATACTTATGCCGCTGCCGAGTGTACCCAGGTCGCGCATGCCATTGTCGGTATCCCAGAGGAATGCGTGAAAGCCTTGGCCAGAGGACGAACCTCCGACCACCTGTCCAATGTTGTTGATAGCCTGAGCACTGCTATGAGTACCTCCGAGTGTGCCAAGGTTGATTACGCCATTGTCAGGATCCCAGAGGAAAGCATAGCCTACCTCGCCAACTACCTGTCCACGGTTGTTTATGTCAAAAGCTGTGCTTTCGCGGGTGCCGATACCATCCAGGTATCGCATGCCTTTTTCACTGTCCCAGATGAAGGCAACGAACTCATAGTCGCCTATTGTATCACCAATAACCTGTCCCCGGTCATTGATCCCTTCCGCGCTGCTGTGGGACTGGCCGGGAAGTGTGCCCAGGTCAATCATACCAGTGGAGCTATCCCACAAAAAAGCATGGTCGGGACCGCCAGAGGTCCCAACCACCTGTCCGGCATTATTGATGGTGTGGGCACTACTGTATGTGCCATCGAGTGTGCCGAGGTCGATGATTTCGTACCTGGGCGATGCGGCAAAGGTTAGATGATCGAGAAGAACTGATATTGCAACAATTGTCAGCGAGGTTTTAAGATATGTTTTGTCAGCCATTTTTTGCCTCCCTTCTGGCCTGTCTGGCCATAAGAAAAACCGGTTTTGAAACGTCAAGTCCTTGGTCCAATGGATGTATCTCTCCGCAGTCTGCTTTCATACAGAATCCAGTATATCTGTTTAACATACGCCTGTCAAACAAATTGTTATAGGACTTTTGGTCTGCGAGAAAAGCCCCCAAAGCCACACTTTCGCCTCGAAAGAGCGGAAAATCGCCAGTTGCCGGTTTCCACCGTCAAGGTAGAAAACGTGAACCTTAAAACCAAAAGCGAAAAAATTTTGGATTTTAAGCTGTGGTTTTACCTTTTTAGCCTTCAGTTTTCAACTTCTTCGTCGCCTTATCCAAATGCCCAAGCAGGTATTTTTTCTCCGGCCCGGCTAAATGTTCCCACGGCAGGATTTCGTCAGGGCCGAATTGCTTTTCCGCGAGCCCTTCAACATCCATCCCAAACTTTTCGAAGGCCTTTTGCCAGAGCTCATAGTTGAAGCACTCGTCCCACAAATCGAATCTCGCACCGTCTTGCCAGGCCGCTTCGATAACATCGCAACATTCCCTACCGCCTCGCGCTATTGCCGACTCCAGTACACTGCGATTTATATTGTGGAACTTAAACTGGAGGAATTTTGCGTGAAGTTTTCGTTTCTCGTCAAGTATTAGCTTTTTTGCCTGCTCGAAATAAACTATCGGCTTTTGTCCGAGCCAGCCGAACGGCGTATGCGGCTTAGGCACAAGCCAGCTTACGGTAATGTTGATTCTGGCTGTTTTGCCGTCTATTTCTTTTCGCAGTTTGGCCAATTGAAATGATAACTGCACAATCCGTTTTGCATCTTCCGTAGTCTCGCCGGGCAGACCGACCATAAAGTATAACTTTAATTTTTGCCAGCCGGCTTGGTACGCCGCCTCCACACCGGCAAACAAATCCTCGTCTTTTAAGGGCTTGTTGATAATCTGTCTTAATCTTTCGCTCGCCGCTTCAACGGCAATTGTCAGACCGCTTTTTCTTACCGAAGTTACCAATATTGGCAGCAGCTTCAGGTGTCGGTCGACGCGTAAACTCGGCAGTGACAGGCCGACATATTTGTCTTGAAAATATTCCTGCAGCCGGGCAACTAATTCTTCGAGGTTTGGATAATCGGCGGTTGATAAACTCAGCAGACTGACCGTGTCGAATCCGCTTGCTGCGTAACAGGCCTTCGCTAAACTAACAATCTTTTCGACGCTGCGGTAACGAACAGGCCTTCTGCAAAAGCTCGCCTGGCAAAATCTGCATCGCCCCGGACAGCCGCGCATAATCTCAACGCTGACTCGTTCCTGAACGGCCTGCGTAAACGGCACTATCGGGCGAAGCACAGCGGCAGCGTTTTCGAAATCTTCGACGACGGCATTACTTAGTTTTGAGTTTTGAGTTTTAAGTTTTGAGTTATGAAGGGCCGGGACATAAGCCCAGTCGAATTTTCCAGCAGCCTTGCGCAAGATTTCTTTTTTCGTTGCCCCGGCTTTTTTGTGGGCTTTGACTAATTGTATCAGCTCAACTACAGCTTCTTCGCCTTCGCCGAGCACAAACAGGTCGATGAACTCAGCCATAGGTTCGCAGCAGTCTGCCATACCGCCGCCTGCGATTACCAACGGCTCGTTTTCGTCCCGAGCGGCGCTTCGGATATTGATACCGCCGAGGTCGAGCATATTGAGCACGTTGCTATAGCAAAGCTCGCTGGTTAAGCTAAAGCCGACAATATCAAAACTTGCCGGCGCCGCTCTGGATTCCAGACTAAATAGCGGAATTTTTTTCTCGCGCAGAACCTCTTCAGCATCGATCCAGGGCGCAAAGACCCGCTCAGCGCCCACGCCGTCGATTCTGTTGAGAATATCGTAAATAATCGCCAGACCCGTATAAGACATTGCCACTTCGTAAATATCCGGAAAGCACAATGCGACCGTAAGGCTGCATTGCGTAAGGTCTTTTTTGATTTGGTTTATCTCACCGCCGATGTATCTGCCGGGCCTGCGAACAAATGGCAGAAACTCCCGCTCAACCAGCTCGGCCAATATTGTTACTTCTCTCTTATCCACAACGGCATTATAAATTGATTATTGATTACTTTCTATTTATTATTGTTCGAGTATCAATTATCAAATTTTGCCGTGGAAAGGTTTTTTTATGAATAAGCAAAATGCCCGGATTGCTGTTGGAATCATTGTTGGCGTCTGTCTAATTGCTGCGTTGTATTTTTGGCCCAAAGGACGAGTCGAGGCCGACAGCGGTCATCGGCTGGTTATGGGAACGTTCGCTCACCTCAAAGCCATCGCTAAAGATCCGGGCACAGCTAAGAAATGTATTGAGACCGCTTTTGCAGAGATTGAAAAAGTTGACGAGCTGATGAGCGACTACAAGAGCGATTCGGAAATAAGCGAGGTAAACCGGGACGCCGCCGTAAGAGCAGTCAAAGTCAGCGAGTCAACTTATGAGGTTCTGCAAAGAAGCGTTGAGTTCAGCAGACTTACCGGTGGTGCTTTTGACGTTACGGTTGGGCCTTTGATGGACCTGTGGCGTTCGGCAGCCGATGCGAATTCGACACCGAGCGATGCTGAGCTGCGAGAAGCCCGCTCGAAGGTCGGCTACGAAAAACTTATCCTCGATGCGAACGAAATGAGCGTACGCTTTGCGGTAGAGGGGATGAGAATCGATTTGGGCGGGATAGCAAAAGGATACGCAATTGATAGAGCAATTGAAGCAATGCAAAAGAGCGGAGTTGCCGGCGGAATGGTTGACATTGGCGGTGATGTCCGGTGCTTTGGTGTTGCTCCGGCGGCCAGGGATAGCTGGCTGGTGGGATTGCAGGACCCGGGCAAAACCGTAGAGGGTATTGGTGGCAGTGTGCTTTTGTTGAAACTGAAATTAGTGAGCGGAGCAGTTGCAACCAGTGGCGATTATCAGCAGTTTATTTTAATCGAAGGCAAACGCCACAGCCATATTATAGACCGCAGGACGGCGGCAGGTGCCCAGGGTTTGTCAAGTGTAACCATTATCGCGGACAACGCAACTGATGCCGATGCCCTGGCGACGGCGGTCAGCGTGATGGGCGCTGAAAAAGGCCTTGCCTTAATCGAAACAATACCGGAAACCGAGGCAATTTTAATTTCCTCACAGCCGAAGTATAAGCTCACAAAAACCACCGGCGCAGA
>CAZWKM010000206.1:0-4341 GCA_964634165.1 uncultured Pirellulales bacterium
GTGAGCTTCTCGGAATCCTCAAACCGGGGACCAATTTCAAAGGCAAAAAAAATGCTGCTGCATTTGACGATTAATGGACGGCGTAAGTCGTTTGGTTACTACGCCGACGAAATCGAGGCGGCCAGGGCCTACGACAACGCCGCAAGGAAATACCACGCCGAATTTGCATGTTTAAATTTCCCTGACGCCAAGTGAGTTTACCCTGAGCGAGCATAGCGAGTCGAAGGGCCTCACTGAATTTTGAATCTGAAATCTGAAATCCATTAATACTCTTTGACTAAACCGGCGCGGTCAGTTAATCTTCGGCGACTATGAGAAGATTGCTAACGTCGTGTTTTGGTCTTGGCCGGCTGCCCCTTGCTCCGGGAACCTGGGGCTCGCTTCCGCCGACGGCTGTATTTGCCCTGATGTTGCACTTCGAGGCGCCGGCTGTCCTGATTTCAATCGTAATGGCGGCCTTGGCTTTGGCTGGTTCTGTTATTTGCGTTAAATTTGCCCCCGCTGCAATCGCCGCAACAGGCAAAGCCGACCCACGAGAAGTTGTTGCCGACGAATTTGCCGGCCAGGCGCTTACATTTTTAGCCATTTCTTTTTTAACCACAGCCGCAATCTCTACCAGGCAAATCTGCGTCATCACTGTCCTCGGCTTTTTGCTCTTTAGATTATTTGACATCGTCAAACCCTGGCCAATACGCAAACTTGAGAAGCTGCCCAATGGCTGGGGCATTCTTGCCGACGATTTGTTGGCGGGTGTGTATGCGAGCATCGCATTACTTTTTTGTCTGCGAATCGGACTGGTCGAGCGCCTCAGCGAATCATTTAGCTTCGACGCCTCATCATTAAATATTTTCTCAGCAGCAATTCTGGGGGCCGTTCAGGGCCTGACGGAATTTCTGCCGGTCTCATCGTCCGGCCATCTGGTTTTGTTTGAGAACCTCTTCGGCTTTAATCCCGAAAGTCCGGAGATGCTGTTGTTCGACCTGGCCATTCATGTCGGAACTGTCGCTGCCATTTTTATTGTCTTTCGCAAATCCATCGCCGCTTTTTTAAGGAACCTGATGGCATCCGGCAAATATGGAACCTCGGCCATTGACATTTATAAAAAAAGCCCGAGTGTCCACCTGCTGGTGCTGGCAGTTTTTGCTACCGTTGTAACCGGCGTGCTGGGCTTATTGTTCAAGAAGTATTTCGCCTCTGCTCGGGGCAGTTTGGCAATAGTAGCCTGGATGTGGGTTATCACCGGGACATTGTTACTGATTACCGATTGGCGGAAAAAAACCCGGCTGGGTCTGCGCCAATTCGCCATCTGGCAGGCGATAGTGGTCGGCCTGGCTCAAGCCGCTGCAATTATGCCCGGAATTTCACGCAGCGGTGCAACTATCTGTGCAGCCATCCTGATAGGCCTGCACCGCCGATGGGCGGTAGAGTTTAGTTTCCTGATTGCAATACCGGCTATTCTGGGAGCAACAGCGATACAATTGGTCAAGGATTTTGCAGAAATTAGCTCCGGGAGCTTACCGCTCAACTCGGTTGTAACCGGCTCAGTCGTAGCCGCTCTTGTAGGCATCCTGGCTCTGAAGCTGCTAATCAAAACCTCCAGAACGGCAAAACTTAGGTTTTTTGCCTTTTATTGTTATATTTTGGCCTGTTTTGTGTTAGTTTATCTCTTGAAATAAGCTTGAATTTGTGCGACAATTACGGTTTAATTACGGTTGTTTTTTCAGCGGTTATCTTGTTAATAGTCTTGATGTTGGGAGTCCCAAAAGCAATAAAAGTCGTTGGGCGACCCGGGAAGAAGGGAGTCAGAAATGAAACCGGAAGTCATATCATCAACACTAAACAGGATGGTAAATCGTAAGCACCTCAGGAAACTATTGGCACGGAAAATTGATGATTACATCTACAAAAGCCTGGTCAATGATGATTCAGAAGATTTGAAGCAAGTGCGGTTAAAAAGATACCAGTTTTTATCGGCAATGCTACATTGTGTGATTAGAAATATCAACAAGGGCTTTATTTCAAAGAAGGTTATGAAAAAAATCATAGATGTATTTGTTCAAAATAGTCTCATTGATGGAGACCAGAGTAGCGACCGGGCCGTTGAAAAATTCAAAGAAAAATATGGCGAACCGCCGCCAAGTTTTATTGTGTTCTCTCCTACCCAAAAATGTAACTTAAAGTGCATCGGCTGTTATGCATCTTCAGCGGCAAATACCCCGGCCACGATACCTTATCCATTCGTGGATAGAGTAGTGGGTGAGGTCCACGACTCCTGGGGCGGCAGGTTTATAACCATAAGCGGTGGTGAGCCGTTTATGTATAGGAGTGAAGGTAAAACTCTCCTTGATATTTTTGAAAAATACAACGATATGTTTTTCCTCGTATATACCAACAGCACACTTATCAACGAAGGAGTTGCTCAAAGACTTGCAGAATCCGGGAATGCCACGCCCGCGATTTCCGTTGAGGGCTTTGAGAGAGAAACCAACCAGAGAAGAGGCGCCGGCACACACAAAAAAATCCTCAAAGCCTTTGAATGTTTGAGACGTGCCGGTGTGCCTTTCGGCATCTCGGCAACAGCCACAAGCAAGAACGCAGATTTACTGCTGACGGATGAATTTTATGATTTTTATTTCGAAGAACAGGGAGCTTGTTATATGTGGCAATTCCAGTTGATGCCTATCGGCAGAGGCAAAGATGAAATGGATTTGATGGTTAACCCGGAAAAGAGAGTTCAGCTTTACAGGAAATGGGAAAAACTGCTCGACGAAAAGAAATATTGTCTGGCGGATTTCTGGAACAGCGGTGTGCTCTCCAGAGGCTGTATCGCCTACGGCAGAAGCGGCGGATACGCCTATATCGACTGGAATGGCAACGTAACGCCCTGTGCCTTCATTCCTTACTACGTCGATAATATCTACGATTTATACAGCAACGGAAAAACGTTGTCAGATGCAATGTTTTCTGATTTTATGAAAAATGGCCGAAAGTGGCAGAGGGAATATGGCCTCGACAATTGCAAAAAGCCGGGGAACTGGTTAATGCCCTGCTCCATAAGGGACCATTACGAAATTTTCAGAAATTCAGTTTTGCCGAAAGAGGCAAAACCCGAAGACGAAAAAGCCAGAGAAGCCCTGGAATCTGATGAATATTTTGAGGTGCTGAAAAACTATGACGAAAAACTGCAGGGTTTAACTGAAAGAATCTGGGAGAATGAGTATTTGAATGTATAATGAATGCCTAATCGGCTGTATGGCTTTTGAAGTTTGAATGTTCTTAATAAGGTTACGGGGAGGCGTTTTCCCGGAGCTTGTTTTGGAGGGTTTTCCAATTATGTCAAACGGTTACAGTTCGCTTTGCGACGATTTTTATCTCGATATGTACATAAATACCGAGCTTGACCTCCCTACCCAGCGCGACACTATCCTGGCCTTTTTCGAGCGGATGCAAAAGGAATTCCCTTCTATGGGCTGCTTCTACCGGCGCGAAAAAAACGAGTACTGCCTGGAGGAAGACCGCAGCGCCGCCCAATACCGCTGGATTACGCTCGAAACAGACCGCATCGGCTCCGGAGTAGTTAATCCCTCAAACTTTGAAAGTGCTTATTGCCAGGATAGACTGGTGCTTGAGCTTGTCCCCTATATGCTCAGCGTGAGTCATCTTGATATCGATTCACTGGATGTTACTTTCGCTATGGACTTCGATTATGTAGGCAGTCACGATGAGGTTATCGCCGAGGCACTATTGGCGCAGAGCGCCTTTAGCTGCCTTCTGGACCTGCCTTCCGCCAGGCCTATCGGCTTTTCACCCGCCGTAGTGGCGGCATTGTCCGACGATTGCCGTACTCAGGCCCGAATCAGCGTAGAATCAAAAACAAGCGTCATAGAGAGCGGAAAACAAAAGTATAAGTCAGATGAGGCGATAAGTCTTTTCTTTACAATCCGCCAATATCCTTCGGGTACGGAAAAATTTGACGCACTAAAATCTTTTGAACATCAATGTCAACTTGCCGAGAAATTGATGGCTGAAAAAATAGTCCCTAACTTCGTCCAGCCTTTAACTGAGACAATCGCACAAAAACGATTAACGTAGATTTCAGGAAGAATCTTAAAATGGCTATCGAGGCACCGCATAGCAAACACAAACAAACTAACCTTAAAATCTACACCATTGTTTGCATTGTTGTTGCAATCATTTTTGCCTATGACGGTTATCTGAGTAAGTATAAATGGTCGGGGCGTTACAGCTTTTATAAAGAGCATGTTGTTGATAATGATGGCAAACCCACCGCCACGATGAAGTTTAATCGAGGGTCACCGCCGTTCTTTATTGGTCTCGCAG
>CAZWKM010000207.1:0-4335 GCA_964634165.1 uncultured Pirellulales bacterium
CCGTTGATGGCATTGACTTCCCGCACGCGCCGGACCCCGTCAAAGTAATGTTCGTCCTGACCGGCAGCAAAGACCAGAGAAATTACCACCTCCGTGCCCTGATGGCTATCGCCCAGGTCGCACAGGAAAAGCACTTCGAGCAGCGATGGCTCGCCGCCAGGAACCCCGCCGAAATACGAAACTTAATCCTCCTCTCCACCAGAAAAAGAGATATAAATGTATAAGTCCTCCCACCCTTATCCATTCGACATTCGACACTCGATATTCGATATTCCTCCTGTTTCACTTGTTACCTCCAGAATTTCCTTTTCTCTTTTTCGTTCCTGCTTTACAATTAACCGATGCTTTATCTCTGGTCAACCATACTGGTTCTGCTCAACACGGTTTGCCTCATCTTGGTCGTTTTCGGCCTGCCGGGCAATTGGCTCATCGTCACTGCGACCTGCCTATTCGCCTGGTTGCGGTGGGATGACGGCGTCTTCTCAATCTATACATTGATTGCCGTAATAGCCCTGGCTGCCCTCGGCGAGCTGCTCGAATTCCTTGCCGGTCTGGCCGGAGCAAAAAAATCAGGTGCAAGCTGGCCCGGCTCAATCATAGCGCTTTTTGGTGCCGTAACAGGCGCTCTGCTCGGCACCTTCCTCATCCCCGTCCCTTTTCTCGGCACCCTCCTCGGCGCCTGTCTCGGTGCGGGATTATGCGTATGGGGACTGGAATTCTCGCGCGGAAAGAAAATGAAGCGTTCCGTTCGCTACGCAGTCGGTGCCGGCCTCGGCGAATTCCTCGGTATCACCACCAAATTTGCGCTTGGCATCCTTATCTGGCTCATCGTCGCCGTCGCCGCCTTTTGGCCGTGAGAATTGACGCTGTTCAGTCGTAGGCGGCACGCCGACGCGGTCCGCAACCGGAATTCGCCTTCTGTCCTCTGTCCTCTGTCCTCTGTCCTCTGTCCTCTGTCCTCTGTCCTCTGTCCTCCGTCGTCTATCCTCTCTGCCGTCTCTGCGTTCTCAGCGGTAAACAAATACTTTTATTTTAACTGCCAATCATACGGGCAAGAATAGAGCCATTCTTCAACAAAGACTTTCAAATCAAGCCAGTTGACGATATTATCCTCATCCTCGTACAGGTCAGCGGCCAAGTCAGGTCCGGTATAAAGCCATTGTTCGGCGAATCTTGCGAAGCTCTCGAAATCAACAAAGCACAACGGCCCACCCGGCCAGAACCCGCCGAGCAATTCATAATCACCGCCTGCTGAATATGCCGCATCCGGCTGACCAATCGTGCCGGTCAACGTATAAGGCCCGCCGCTGCTCCTCCCCCCGCCACCGTCGATTGTGCTCCACGTAAGAATATAATCTTCACCGGTCTGGGCATGGGCGGGAGGAAGCAATAGCAGCCAAACCATCAGAATGACCCAAACCAGATCTTCACTAATCGGTTTCATTGTAAATCTCCTCTACAACAACAGTCATATTGTCTTTCAACACTCTTACCCATCCATCCTAACTATCGAAGGCGTTTTATTATTGTAAACTAAGTAATGCAATAATCTTCCCATCACCGGATTCATGTGAAGCAAGAGCCTTGCCGAGAATTGAATGATGTCTTCTTTCATTTTCTGCAAGCATCGATTTTAATTCCTCAAAATCCTTTGCCTGGTTGACATCAAGCAGAGTCCACTTCATTGCATAGCCTGGCTTGGATGAAGTTGTAAGCAGGTCTCCTCTTTGGATGGGGCCGTTCTCATCTGTAACTTTAACAGGAATTCTTCCTGTAACCGTAAGCTGCGCCGCATTAACATCCTCATACATTTCGCCGGTCTCTTCATTCCTAACCAGTTCCATCCCCATTACCATATGTGGGTCGGTAGAAATAACGCCAACAACAGATAAATCAAAAGGTTTGCTGCTTTTTATCACACTTTCATCATTATCCGGGTCTGCTACCACCACATCAGCCAGTTCTGTGTCATCAAAAGTGTCTAAGATGTATTCTGCAAGGTCAATCGAATCACCCGTTCGATAATCAGCGTAGAGGCCGTTATATGTACCTCCGGTGCCTTGTGCAAAGAAATTTCCTGAATGATAAGTTCCAGAACCATCCCTGAGTACCTTTGCAGTCAGCGCGGCTGCGCTGTTGGAACCGTTGGAGCCCGCAGTAACCGATATACCGTAATTTGTCTGTACATCATCATAACAATATGCCTTAACGCCATATCTGCAGCCCTCGCCATAAACACCCGCAGCATCAACAGCGTTAAGGGCTTTGCCATAAACACCAGCAGCACTGACACCGGCGCTGGCTTCGCCATAAACACCGTAAGCAGAACCTTCACCATAAATACCAGCATATGGATAACCGTTTCCACCAACACTTAATTTTGACTGTGGATATGTTGCCCCGATGCCTACCTTACCGGTCCCGTCTTGAATGACCATAGAAACGCCGGCTGAATAATCTTTGAAAAGCAAATCATCTGAATTATTCTGCACCCCTATAAACCAGTTCTCAGCTCCGTTATTCTCATAAACAATACCGCTCCAAATATTGTTGGCGGTTCTATCAATTTCTATACCACCTCCGGTATTTGAATGACGTATGTCTAAATTTCTGTCCGGATTCGTCGTGCCTATGCCCACCTGCCCGTCAACGCTGAGATTGCTCTGGACATTTACTGGTGCGGCTATATCCAGCAATGGTGTCGTAATAGTCATTGCTGCCGCGGATTGCAGGTCCATTGTGCTGCCTGCCTCCAGTTCCATAGAGGTTCCTGCCCCGATGGTCCCGGACAGAACGGATGTAACCGTTAAGTTGCCGTTTAGGTTTATCTGGCCGTCCTTCGCAAATCCTATTGTGCTTAAAAGCTCGCTAAAATTAAGGTCGCCCCCAATATTCTGATTCCCAGCCACATCCAGCTTCGCACCTGGACTCATCGTACTAATACCAACATTACCGACCTCGTCAACATAGACGACGTTCGCCGGTGTTCCGTCTGCAGCACTAAGTGAAGTGGCTGCAGTCGCATAGAGCGCATACGGCGTGGGTCTTATCCTTTGCCGCGGGCTAAGAGTGGTATATACGTTGGGGTCCTCAAGCTCGCCCGCCCGAACACCAATCTCCAGCCAGACACCATTGCCGTCATATACACTGCCGTAATCCAGCTCCACCGTAAAATAGCCGTCGATTACATCAAGGTCGTTTATATCAATCGTGCTTCCCAACTGGTTTCCATCGGATGGGGCGTCATAAAGCTCAAATTCAAAGTCATACAATCCATTTGCTACGTTGTTCGCGTCCAAAAGCCGCCCCTGGTAGGTAAAGGCCGTGCCCATTTCCGCAGGTACAACCGTGATGTGTACGGAATCTGTCACCGATGTAAGTATCTCGTCGTAGAGTTTCAGGTCGGTTTCACCCAACTGTTCGGCCGTGTATTGGAAGACAAAATGAACTCCGGGAGAAGGTGGGGGCAACGAACCCGCAGACACAATAAAGTAGCCGTAAAAAACAAGCACGTCATATTCCGTGGCGTCGGCCAGGTCGCCGGCCTTCTTCTTCTTGGTCTCCAGATGCGAAAAAGTGCCGAGGACCAGACCATCATCGAAGCCGACATACGCATTGTAAGGATTAGGGTCGTCTGATACGACTTCGACAGTGCACGTCTGGCCAAGCTCCAGCACAATTGAATCGCACGGGTCGCCGTTCACAGTCAAAGATTGAGCTGCATGGACCGTTGAGGCCAAAGCCAGAACACAAATTATTAAAATTTTTGTACTTTTCATTGTTCTACCCTTTCTAAAAAGTGTTTATTTTCACGGTGCACACTGTGCGCATCGATACCTTCTCGCAAAACTTCACAGAATTGAAGTAATAGAATCGCATTTTCCCATCACATCCTTCTCTCGGAAAACCACAGAAAACAACGCCATTGTACCTTTTTACACACCTCATTGTCAACAGAATTCCCGAAAAATTCCGCGGTCAATTACTATTGAACTATCGGTGTCAATCCGTACTACTATCCGTCAACTCCTTGTTTTTTATGCGTGTTTTTTAAAAACAATTTTTATAACTCTTTTCTCTTTAAGGCCTTATATCCTTTTTTGGTCCCTTTGAACATTTGCCCTTTTTTGTCTTTTCTCTGCGACCTCAGCGATCTCTGCGGTAAATCTTTTTTGGTTGCGGCTATGCTGCTCCAGGTTAATCCGTGTCTAAAAAAATCTGCGTCAATCTGCGTCTAAATTTTCTCTTTGTGTCTTGGTGTCTTAGTGGCTAACAAAAAAATCAATCAAAAGTGCAGGTAGTTGGAACCTAAAATCGAAAAATCTAAAAAATTTT
>CAZWKM010000208.1:0-1697 GCA_964634165.1 uncultured Pirellulales bacterium
CCGCGAAGCGGGGTCCCTTCACAAAAGGCCTGTGAGTTTGTATCTGCCGGCGGTAACACCAGAGCAATTTGTCACAATCGCAGCCGGTCACGTCGGCTTGTTGGCACGTCTGGATGAGAAAGGGGTCGTAAATATTTTTAATCCAGCCGACTATTCCTCGTTATCAGAACACCTATCTTTGCTCACCCAGGATACCGTTTCACTCTGGCAAAGATTTTTACTTGCCGCCCGCCCCGGTGAACGTATCCCCAACGCTCATTTTGCCCTGGCACTTCTGCAGGCCCAAAAAGGACAGGTTACCGATGCCATTGCAGAATACAAATTAGTGGCCAATCGCTTTTCACGAACATCTCTGGCGCCGTTTGCTTTATTACACTCGAGCAAACTGAAGACTAATCTTCGTGATTATCCTGGTGCACGCGAGGATTTGAACCAGCTCGTTGAGCAATATCCCGATACGGAGTTTTCGGACAAGGCCTGTTTGTATCTTGCTGATGCTACGATGAAGGCCCGGCTTTACGACGAAGCTGCACGACTCTATCGCAAAGTTTACCATCTTGGTTTCTCCTTGGAATCACAGACCGCCTCTGCCCTTGGAGCAGGCAGATGCTTCTACGAGAAAAAAGACTATGAAACTGCAGCCAAATGGCTGACTCGATACATCAGTCTCGCCAGTGACCGCACAAGCTCTGGTCTGTATTTGGCCTATTTTCTCCTGGGCAAAACCAACCTCGCTCTAAGAAAGCCACAGCAAGCCTGTGATGCTTTTCAATCCGCATTAGGAGGACCGGCAGGAGAGCTTTCCAGAGAACAATATGCCGAGACTGTCTCGGCTTTAGCTAAAGGTTATATGCAGCAGGAGAATTTCATCAAGGCACTTGATGTATTAGAGAACATACGTCCGGTGGCGTTCTCACAGAAAGAATCTGTTGAGATGTTACTGCTCAAGAGCGAAGTCCTTCGGGCGATGGGCCTGGTTGATAAGGCCATTGTAGCACTCGGAGACAGAGTTGAATATATTCCCGACTCGCAGTTAAAGGCCAGAATGTCTTTCGAACTGACTAACTGCTACATCGCTAAAGGGAATCTGGAGCTCGCCCGCGCGAGCTTAACCGAAATTCTTGTCCTCGTCGAACCCGGGCCTTTTGCACATAATATCGCTCTCGAATTGGCTAATGTTTGTTTGAAACTCGGCCAGAATTCTCAAGCTATATCCGTTTGCTCTCAGCTTTTAGACCTGGGGCCATCGGAGTGGATAAAGCAAGGGGCCTTAAACATCCTGGCAACGGCCTATACCCGACAGAAAAATTATGACAGCGCAGCATTGGCTCTTTTGGGCCGGTGGAACGGGACCGAAGCCACAACTGAAAAAAGAATATCTGGCAGTTCGGCCATCATAGGCCAATCACTTACACCAAACCCAATAAAACAGGTAATTAACAATGAAAATTAAAAACGAAAATTTGAAGCAAAGTTATGACCCGAAATTTAAAAGTTCTTTAACTTTGAGTTTTAAGCTCTGCTTTTGCGTTCTTCGCCTTTTGCTTTTAGCTTCCTGCTTATTAGTATCTTTTGCCAACGCGGAGACCCCATCAGTCCGTAAAGACTCCATAGGAGAACAACTCGACCCGATTGATTTTCTGACATCCCATTTAGTGCTAACTTCGCAAGATATGAACACGCCGGATGTTGCAGCC
>CAZWKM010000208.1:1797-4319 GCA_964634165.1 uncultured Pirellulales bacterium
CCCGTGGACCCCCGATGCTCTTTTCCGCCTCTGGGAACCCCTGATGCAGCTCGCTAATCTTCAATCAGCCCGGCAAGTCCGTGAGGACTCCATAGGAGAGCAATTACAAATCAGTCCGGCAAATTGCCGGATTGCTGATGTAAACTCCGCTGCTGAGGCGACCTGGCCTTCTGAACGGAAAGAGCCTTTAGCCCGCAGCGCCGAAGGGGAAGTATCTTTTCTTACGCAGTGGCCAGAACCCTCGGCTTTGGCTCAGAATGACAGCAAAAAACGCTTTCAATTGCCACAGGGTAGTTTACCTATTGCACAAAGCTCAAATAATCACCTCGCACACCAATTGTGGCAGGCCAGCATTAGCATTGCTAAAGTCGAAAAGGCCGAGAGCAAAAATGAACTTCAGCGGATAATTGAGCAAATCCGTTCTGTTGAATTTGAGCCGCGGGAAGAGGTCCCTAAAACCGTCATTGTCGTCGAGCCGGCCCCAACAACTGAACCCAATGAAACTTCATCTGCTATAGGGGCGCCACAAGAACAAGAGAAGAAAAAAATCGAACTCAGACTACCGTACGAGCCGGTAACCGAGCAAACTTTACAAATGCTCAAGAGTCTGTTGCAACATCCTGAACGACTACACAGCCCATTTGAGCTGGGGGAGCTTTTGTTTCTCAGCGGCCATCTAAAAGATGCAGCGATATGTTACCAAGAAGCTCTTAGTCGCAGCAGTCCCGACAAAGCCGACCCGGCTCAGAACAGAGTCTGGACTTTATTTCAAATAGGTAACTGCCTGCGAGATGATGACCTGCCAACAGCAATGAAGATGTACAGACAGCTAATTGCAGAATATCCCGATTCGCCCTGGACAGATTTGGCCAAAGCCCGGAGCAAATTAATTGATTGGTACCAGAAAGACAACCCACGGGTATTGATTACCGAAAACCAATTTTAGCCCAGCACCAATTAGGCGTGAGCCTAAGCTCAATTGGTGCGGGATGAAAATGGAGTGTGCCCGAAGTGAGCAAAACCGAAATAAACAACGTAAAGCGAGTCACGCAGAGAAGCCGGATGGCAAATGTATTGATAGTTGATAACGACCCTGAGCTGATTCGATTTATGCTTGAGATTTTAGCCCGCAAAGGAATCCACGGAATCATTGCTAATGACAAAAAAGCCGCTATTGACCTTCTCGACAAGGGTAATTGCGACCTCGTGTTCACCAGCGACAAAATAAGTCAGCGCTCCGACCTGTCCGGCCAGTCACAGACCGGCTTCGAGCTGCTCCGGAAAATCAGGGCAAATTCGCCGGAGCTGCCGGTGGTTATGGTAACGAGCCCCGTTAGAAATCAGCCAATGGGAACAAGTAATACGACGCAAAAAGGAAAAATTTCTAATGGGGCGAGCAACGAACGACGAGCAACGAGCGACGAACTAATCGAAACAGCCGTCAAGGCCATCCATGCAGGTTGTTGTGATTTCCTGATCAAGCCGCTCCAACCTGAAAAAATAGAGAGTCTGCTGGATACCTTCCTGCCAAACCACAGTGTTTCAACGATAGATTCGGCTCAGGAGGACATCCGCTGCCTTTATCAAATTGTGGGCAGAAGCGAGAAACTGGTCCAAACCGTCAATTTGGCTAAAAGAATAGCTCCTACCTCGGCACCTGTTTTAATAACCGGCGAAAGCGGAACAGGAAAAGAGCTAATCTCTTATCTTATCCACCACGAAAGCAGAAGGGCACAGGGACCGTACATCAAAGTCAATTGTGTGGCATTAAGTGATTCGCTTCTTGAAAGCGAGCTGTTCGGTCATGAGAAGGGCGCCTTCACCGGTGCCTACACTCAGCGCAAGGGACGATTCGAAATGGCCCACGGCGGGACTCTGCTTTTGGACGAAATCACCGAAACGCCTCTAAAATTTCAGGCCAAACTGTTGCGCGTACTCGAGCAGCAGGACTTTGAACGTGTCGGCGGAAACGAAAATGTCAGAGTCGATATTCGAACAATAAGTACCACCAACAAGGATTTACTGCACGAAGTTCAACAGGGCCGGTTTCGCCAGGACCTTTACTATCGGCTAAGCGGAGTAAGATTAATTATCTCACCTCTGAGGGAACGCAGAGAGGATTTATCTGACCTTGTATGGCATTTTGTCAACCTTTATGCCCGTGAAGCCCAGCGTCGTATCACTAAACTCGACCCCGTGATGATGGGCATTTTCACCAAATATCATTGGCCCGGCAACATCCGGCAGTTACGAAATGCTGTGCGGACATCCCTGATTTTAGGAGTCGGCGAAACGCTCTCGTTAGCTGACATCTCCTGGCTCTTTGATGAATTACAACCACTCCCACAAGAAAATAATTTGTCAAGTGGCAATTGTCAATCGTCGATTTCCGGACTGGGGGGAGTACCGCTCGTGCAGATAGAGCAGCGGGCGATTCTTGATACTTTACGACAGACAGCGGGCAACCAGACGAAAGCTGCAAAGGTATTAGGCATCAGTGACCGAACATTGCGAGATAAGAT
>CAZWKM010000209.1:0-4285 GCA_964634165.1 uncultured Pirellulales bacterium
CCTTCGCGGCCAACCCGGCATTATTCTCAAGAGGGACGACATTATATTTTTCAGCAAGCAACTTAAGCCGCTCGGCCCTGATGTCACTTATAAAGACATTTTCCGGTTTGTAAACTCCGGCCGTTGTTATGCCCTTTATCAGGGCCTCGGCCATATTCCCGCTGCCGACAAAGCCGATTGTGTCCACTTCTTTCTCCTTGTTAAAATTAATCTGAGAATTTATAATCTCATCCGTAGTATTCTGTAACACGCCTGTTAGAAGCGTGCGTTTCCGCATCTAATGTGATGGGTGGCAGCCTCAAGCGCAGCTTGGGGATGACTTGGAGCAAATAAACACCACGCATTTATCGTGTTACAGACCGGAAATTTTTCTGTGGCAAATATAAAACAAATTATGGAGAAGAGCAATGCAAAAACAAGTTGAATATCAGGATGCCATCAAAACCAAGTACCCCGAGCAGGTGGTAATAGCCATCACCAAAGACAAGGCCGGCCGCGCCAATCCTGTTACGCTCGGCTGGACAATGATTGTATCGGGGACCCCGCCAATGATGGCAATAGCCGTCGCAAGCAGGCATTACTCAATCGAGACCGTCAGGCATTCGAAATGCTTTACGATTACGTTTCCATCCTCGGAGATGGCCGATGCGGCTTTGTTTTTCGGCTCAAGGTCCGGCAGGGACACCGATAAATTCGCCGAATTCGAGTGCAAAACAGAGCCGGCCAAAGTGATTGATTCGGTACTTTTGGCCGAGGCCGTCGCCAATTTTGAATGCACACTCGAATCAGAAACGGCCGCCGGCGACCATATAATCTTTGTCGGCAGGGTCGTTTCATCCCATATCAACACCGAGCTGAAGAAGCGGCTATATACCACCGGCCCAGGCCATAAATTGGGCTCGGCTTCCTGAAATACCAGCTATTACGGTTAATGGATATGTTGCCTCGGATTCCGTAGGCACGAATTTCTCCCTACCGGCACAACGGGTGGCAGCCACTGAGCGAACGTACGCGGTAGGGTGGGGCTTGCCCCACCATTATTTCTGCCACGGCAGCTGCTTCCAGTATTCCGGACCTTCATTGGTTTGCGTTTTTCCCGCAGTAGACCTGCCCCGGGTGACATACCTGCGAAGCAGCATGATCAACTCCGCCGCCACCTCTGGTTTCTTCTCGTACAGATTATTCTGCTCTTTCGGATCGGCCACAAGATCATACAGTTGATATCGCGGTAACCCCAGTTTCAAAGCCTGCTTTCCTGTCGGCGCGCTCCACCCGCCCGAACCGGGACAAAACTCGATCTTCCATCGCCCCTTACGAACTGCAAAGTACCCGTTACTCGAATGGCATACAATCGCCTCACGTCCCGACCGATCCAGCTTCCGCCCATGAAACAGACTAAGCAGACTGACACTGTCCTCCCCGGCATCATCCGGCAGCGTCGTGCCGACGACCTCAGCCGCTGTCGCCATAAAGTCCACAAGCGTAATCACTTCTTCGCACTTACTGCCCGGCTTTATAACACCGGGCCACCGGGCCACAAACGGCACCCTGTGACCGCCCTCCCAGATATCCGCCTTATGTCCCCGCCAATGGTCACGCAGATGCACATTCTTCTGCTCCAGGCCCTCGAAGTTGCACTTGGGTGATGTCCCATTGTCGGCCGTGAAGATCACAAGCGTGTTCTCAGCCAGCCCCAGATCGTCGATCGCACGCACGATCCGCCCGACACTCCAGTCCGTCTCCATAAGAAAATCCGCATACTTACTGATGCCGCTCTTGCCCTGAAACCGCTCAGATGGATTGATCGGAGTATGCGGCGATGTCATCGCAAAGTACAAAAAGAACGGCTGCTCCCTCTTGGATCGCTCGGTGATATAATCCACGCACTTCTCAGTAATCTTGGGAAGGACCGCTTCGAAGCGCCAACCCGCCATTGCCGGGCCTGACGAAACCCCGTTCGAGTTGTCAGCTTTCATTGTTTCCGTCGGAATCCCAGGAACTCGGTCATTTTCAATCCAGACGAACGGCGGCCAGTTGGGAACATCGTCACCGAAATAAGAGTCGAATCCCCGTTCAATCGGCCCACCGGTAACACGCTTGGAAAAATCAACCTTCTTCGCCTCCGTAGTATGTTCGCTTGAGCTATCGTGCCACTGCCACCCAAGATGCCACTTACCGATACACGCCGTATGGTATCCAGCCTTCTGCAGCAGTTTACCCACCGTCAGCCGGTCCTCGGCTATCAACGGAGGTCCCCACTTGTTGACAATGCCTGATTTCATCCTCGTTCGCCATGAATACCGCCCCGTCAACACACCATAGCGAGTAGGCGAGCATACCGCCGATCCGGAGTGCGCATCGGTGAAAGTCATTCCCTGCCTGATGAGCTTGTTGATATTCGGCGTTGTGACCCCGGATTTGGCATTCAGCGCACTGACCGAATCGATCCCCATATCATCAGCCAGGATGTACACGATGTTAGATGGCGTCTTCTTCTTTCGGGCCGCCCTTGTGGTCACAACAGCCGGCATAAGCCCCATCCCGAGCATGAACCCAAACGTCCGTTTGAGAAAAAGTCTGCGACTCGAATTCATTTGTTCATCCTTTCAGGAGATTTCCCCGTTTCACGTTGTATTCTCAGCAATACCCCTTGCCGCTTCCACTCCATTGCCTTCTCACTTCTCCCTTCCTACGGAATGTCATTCCTGCGAAAGCTCCAAATCCATAAGAAAAGTCATTGCGAGGCCTGAAAGGCCGTGCCAATCTCCTCAACTCAAAACTAAGCACTAAAAACTCAAAACTATCTCTTCCCCACCCCGCACGGTGGGGGTCACTCAAACACCCGCAACACCTTCATCTCATCATACCCCTATTCTACCCAGAAACCACCCGCACCGCAACCCGCAACGAGTTTACCCTGAGCAAGGCCGAAGGGAACCATATAAGAACGTTGACATTGTATCTCCGGTAGACTGTTAGCCCCGCCACCTGTGGGCGGGGTTGTTAGCCCCTTGCACTGCAAGGGGTTTCTTTTTTATTCTTTCCCGGCAACGTCGGGGATTTTCTTTTTATATAGCCCCCACCCCGCACGGTGGGGGTCACTCAAACACCCGTAACACCTTCATCTCATCATACCCGGATTCTACCACGAAACCACCCGCACCGCAACCCGCAACGAGTTTACCCTGAGCAAGGCCGAAGGGAACCATATAAGAACGTTGACATTGTATCTCCGGTAGACTGTTAGCCCCGCCACCTGTGGGCGGGGTTGTTAGCCCCTTGCACTGCAAGGGGTTTCTTTTTTATTCTTTCCCGGCAACGTCGGGGGGCTTTTTTTGAAAATTTAATTTTTAATTTGTATTTTTGCTTTTTGTGGCTTGATTTTTAATATTATTGCCGCAATCTCCACTAACTCAAAACTAAACACTAAAAACTCAAAACTGTTAGCCGGTAGGGTGGGGCTTGCCCCACCATTATTCTGTTCTGGTAAAGTGTGCTTTTTCCTCTAATCAGCAGGGAACTTCATTCATTCTATTGAATTCCGTTGAACCGCGCCTAATGTGGAGCTCAGCGGCACGGCTTTGACGCCTGCGCTGGAAGCATCTTGTTGGCCGCTACGGGTCTTTTCGTTTCAGCCAGAAATCGAACGAACGCCCCGGAACGAAGATATCAATGCCCACCGAGGACTCCTTCAACGGATTTGTCACAATATGCGGTTTGTCCCCCGGTATATACACGGCATCGTTCTCGGAAAGCTCCTGTTCGTCGTCATCGGTCGTAATGGCCAGTTTGCCCTTCAGTACAATGAGAACCTGTGCACTTGGGTGTTCGTGCCGAGGAGATGCGTGGCCGGGGGGTTTGACGAAGTGCTCTATGGAGATGTCCTCTTGATTGCATAGACTCACGCGTTTCCAATCTTTCTCCGGTTCGTAACTTTCGGCACTGCTAAAATGAATGACTTCCATCTGATTCTTTTCCTTTCTGCGCCCAACTATCTATATATCGTTTCCGTATTATAAAAAAATAATCTGCTGCTTCACAGTAATCCTCGGCCACAAAACAAAAATGGCTAAATACATCATTAAATAATCAATCATCAATAATCAATAATCATTTGATTGCTGTCCTCTATCAAAACCTGTCATTATCAAGCACAACTATTGATTATATGGTTTCCGTATAACATCCCGGACTTCTCGCCAAGGGAATCCCAGCCGCTGTTGTACCCTAATAAAATACAATCAAATTATTGCTCTTTCAAGTGAAAAATGGCGAATAAATAGGT
>CAZWKM010000210.1:0-4234 GCA_964634165.1 uncultured Pirellulales bacterium
AGCGGTGATGCCTTTAGCTGGCTGTGGGAGTGAGCTTGCCGGACGCAGAAATGTAAGAGCAAAGCAGCCGAACATCATCTTCATTATGGCCGATGACCTCGGCCCCGAATGGCTCAGCTGCTATGGCGGAGAGGAAATGAAAACACCCAACCTCGATAAGCTGGCCAAAGAGGGGATGCGGTTTTCTAATGCCTACTCAATGCCCCAGTGCACACCAACCCGCGCGACGCTATTGACCGGGCAGTACCCATTCCGGCACGGCTGGGTCAATCACTGGGACGTGCCGCGCTGGGGGGCCGGCTGTCATTTCGATTGGAAGCATAACATTACTTTTGCGCGTGTGATGAAAACCGCCGGCTATGCCACCGCGGCAGTCGGCAAGTGGCAGATTAATGACTTTCGCGTCCAGCCCGATGCTATGGAAAAACACGGCTTTGACGAGTATTGTATGTGGACTGGTTTTGAATCCCAGAACCCGCCCAGCGCAAAACGCTACTGGGACCCTTACATCCATACCAAAGAGGGCAGCAAAACCTACAAGGGTAGGTTCGGCACCGACGTCTTTGTGGATTTTCTAATTGATTTTATGAGGCGGCATAAGAGTGAGCCGATGATGTTATATTTCCCTATGTGCTTGACCCACGGGCCATTGACCAACACGCCGCTTGACCCTGACGCCAGGGGTAATATAGAGCGGCACAAAGCTATGGTCCGTTATACCGACCACGCAGTTGGCCGATTAGTCAAGGCACTCGATGACCTGAAGCTCCGCGATAATACTATCGTGTTCTTCACAACCGACAACGGCACAGCCAAGAAAATGACCGCGCGGATGAATGGCAGAAAGGTTAAAGGTGGTAAAGCCACTCTGGGCGAACCCGGTGTCAGGGCACCGTTCATCGTAAGCTGCCCCGGCCTTGTTCCCTCTGGTGTTCGGACCGATGCGCTAACCGACTTTACCGACATAATGCCCACCTTCGCAGAGCTGGGCTTAGCCAAGCTGCCCGGAGGTGTTGCAATTGACGGCCGCTCCATCGCAAAACTGATTCTCGGTAAAGAGGAAGATTCTCCCCGTCGGTGGATTATGGCGATGGGGTTTGGCGCCGCCAAACTTGTCGAAGGTCGTGTTGCGGGCGTTAAGCAATTTGCCGACCGGGTTGTGCGTGATAGGCAGTACAAACTTTGGGTCCTCGATGGCGAAAGTGCGAGGTTGTTCGACTTGCTCGCCGACCCGGCAGAGACGAATAACCTGATAGAAAGCACGGACCCCAGGGTTGTCGCTGCCCACAAAAAACTTGAGGCGGTCATGCAGTCCTTTCCCGGCAAGGACGCTGCCCCGAGGTATGACGCGACGCCGCCTCAGCCCTGGGATAAGAAGATAAAGGGCAAAAGAGGCAGGAAATGATTGACGTATGCGTTCAGCAGTCGGCGTTACGCTGAAAAAACTGAACGGCGTAAAAACCATAAGTTTTGAAAAACATGCTTGTTTTTTTCGACAAAAACAAATAAACTGCGTATCTCGTGAATCGTCAAGATAGATACGAAATTAGCAGATAAACAGGGAACCCCGTTAGAAATCGTTAGATTCGCTTCTAAAAAGCGAATTCCATGATGGGGAACAAGGGAATAATATGGTGCAAAAAGAGAAAATTTCTACCGGGGCCAAATCTGAAATGTTGGATGCTGTTGAAAGCAAAAGTCTGCGGAAAAAAATACCGCACTTCGAAATAGGCGATACGGTGGATGTTCGTTGCAGCATCAGGGAAGGTGACAAAGTGCGTACGCAGGTATTTACCGGCACAGTAATTGCCCGCAAGGGGCGGGGGATTAGCGAGACTTTCACAGTGCGGCGAATCGTGGATAACGAGGGCGTGGAACGGATTTTCCCGCTCCATTCGCCCAATGTTGTCGATATCAAGCCGATTCGCAGCGGCAAAACAAGGCGTGCAAAACTGTATTACCTCCGCCAGCGAACCGGCAAGGCCGTCCGCCTGGCTCACCGCCACAGCGACCACACCGGTTCAAAATAACGAGATACGAAATACGAGATACGCAATACGAAATTTGCTGCTGAACAGACGCAAGCTATCGGCCGATGCGAAACTGCTTGGCCGGTGGGGCGAAAAACGCTGCGAGAAGTACCTAAAAAGCAAAGGCCTCAAAACCCTCGCCCGCAACTTTTCCTGCAAGACCGGCGAAATCGATCTGGTTATGGTTGACACCGACGGCTCTATCGTCTTTGTCGAGGTAAGAACCAAAGCCGCCGAAACTTTCGAGCCCCCCGAGTCGTCCATCACCGCCCCCAAGAAGGCCAGATTGTTCAGGACCGCCCGCTATTTTCTTGCGACCCACAATATAGAGGACCGCCCGTTTCGCTTCGATGTCGTTACGATAGTATTAGGCCAAACCGGCCAACCAACAATAAAGCATTACAAAAACACTTTTGTGCCATAGAAATTCAGTAATCTGAGAAAAATCTTGTAACTTTTTGCTGGTTTTTGCGTCTATATATAGTAGGTGCCTGATACATATTGGGTATATGGGACACTTGCTTTTTAAGGAGGCTGCCGTATGAAAACCAGACTTTATTTGTGCTTTATTTTAACTGTCTTTTCTAACGCTTGTGCATGGGCCAAACAAAATACAAACCCCGAACAAATAATTGAAGGCCTGCGCAACCAGATGAAGGAACTTGAGACGATAAAAGCAGACTACACCGTGGAGACAAAATACGGGACATCGAATACAACAATTCAGTGTAAGGTATCGTATCTCAGGGACAGAGACAAATATAACATCCTGGAGCGTATGAGTGATAGTCAGGGTAAGCGCAAGGAGACCAGAACCATATATAATGGTTTTGAACTTAAAGCTTACATATACGATGAGCGAAGCAAAATACCCAGACAAGGCGGTATATTCCCAGCTAACCAACATGAAATGCATGCCCGTCACAATGATATCCTTCGACTTGCCAACTTCAGCATGGTTAGTGCAGGTATGGACGAAAAGTTCCCTGGTTTTACCCATAAGAATATAGGCAGCGAAGCAGTAAATGGACAAGATTGTGCGAAGGTGCTCTATATAGCGCCATATAAGGCCGGACACGACGCATACATTTACAACTGGATTGAGTTGGCAGAATCCCAATACATACTCAGGAAAGTTGCATGTCTTATTGACAACGATCCTCAAAAGTTGCTTTATGAACGAAAATATAAATATAACCCTTCTGATAAATACCCATTTCCCAAAGAAATATATTACGAGCGATATGAGGTTGATGATAATGGAGGCAGGAGACTTTATTATAAGAAAAAGGCTGAAGTTGAAAATATTCAGGTAAACATTTCCACTGATGCCAGCAAATTCGAATTTATGTTTCCCAAAAACACATTAGTCAACGTATCGCCAGAAATTATTGTCCTTGACAAGCCAGATGACCCAAACAAGTCAATAGCGCCGGAAAAGGTTAAACCTGTCGTTAAAACACAAGAGGCTGAAGTTAAGCAAAAAATTGAGTTTACAATTGCCAAAGCTGGGGACCCCATTCTTGTTCCTGTCAGGTTCAGAGGAGAGGAATATTTGTTTGTTGTCGACACAGGAAGTTCTCATACAACATTTGATAGTTCATTTAAAAATGAATTAGGTGACGCAAAAAAGATGGTAATGGGGGAAACGCTGGCAAATTCGATAGTGGTTCAAACTTTTGATGCTCCCGAAGCCTTTCTTGGACCTTTCGGCATACAGGATTGTGGTGAGGTAATATGCATGGACCTCAGGATGCTTAGCTTAGTTGATGGTAAAAAAATCAGTGGGATTATAGGGATGAATTTTCTAAAGAACTACGTGGTCCAGATAGATTTTGATAATGGCCGGCTTTCGTTTTCTAAGCCGATGGGGAAAAGGGGTTCTGCTTTGGGCAAAGAATTTGCAATCAACGATAATACACTCGGAATGCCGCAAATTAAAGGAAATATCCTCGATGGTATCAAAGTAGATTTTATTATTGATACCGGGCTGAATGCTACAGGAACTTTGGAGAGAAAGATATCCAGAGCGGTTCTCTCGAAGAGAAATTTGAAAACGTCCGACACCTTGGTCGCGACGCTTTCTGGGACTGTACGAAGCCGAGATATACGGATAGATAGTATTTCCTTTGGGTCATTTCAGTATCGGGATCACTACTGTCCCGTTAAAAACTGAATAAATTACGATAACTATAATTATATTA
>CAZWKM010000211.1:0-4224 GCA_964634165.1 uncultured Pirellulales bacterium
GCTGAAAAATATAATGTCGTCCCTCTTGAGAATAATGCCGGGTTGGCCGCGAAGGTTGACGTCCTCGTCTTAAGTGTCAAGCCCCAGAAGATGACTGAAGCCCTGCAGAGCATAAAAGACGCTATCGGCGCCGATACGCTGGTTATATCCATCGCGGCAGGGAAAAGAATCGCCGATATTGCCGCTGTGTTGGGTGACATCGCAATAGTTCGTGTTATGCCCAATACGCCTGCTTTAATCAGCGAAGGCGCCAGCGCATTGTTTGCCAATGACAAGGCCAAGCCGATGCTGGAGAAGGCAAAATCAATCTTTTCGGCAGTCGGTGAAGCGGTTGTCGTTGATGATGAGGGCCTGATCGATGCGGTTACGGCGGTGAGCGGCAGCGGGCCTGCTTATTATTTTCTTTTGATGGAAGAGATGATAAAGGCAGCAGGCCAATTAGGACTGCCTGACGAGATAGCGAAGACTCTTGTCCTCCAGACCGCCAAAGGCGCCGCTCTGCTTGCCGTTGACGCTGATAAAAGAGCAGAAAGTCCCGCCGAACTTCGGCGCAAGGTTACCTCGCCCGGTGGAACAACCGAAGCGGCCCTGAAAGTCTTCGCAGAGGGCGGATTCAGCCCCTTGATAGCAGAAGCTATCAAAAAAGCCCGCGAGAGAAGTCAGCAGCTCTCCGCATAGCGTCTTGTTACTGCTCAATTGATGGCGGTTATTCGACGATAATTGACTCAGATGGACACTCGTCGGCGGCCTGCTGAACAGCTTCCTCGTGCTCGGCAGGAACATCCTCAGCGGTAACCTGGGCTATCTCCTCACCCATCTCAAAAACGTCAGGGCAGGCATCCACACACAGTGCACAGGCAGTGCAGGTATCTTCAATTCTGACTTTCATAATAAAACCCCTTGGAAACTGACTATTTATTATTGATTATTTAACAGTTTTTCCTTATCATCCGGCAGGACATTAAAAATAGTTAATCGAAAATAGTCAATAGAAAATAGTCAATAGTAAATAATAAATTGTGATGGCTTATACGGTATTGGCGAGGAAATACAGGTCGCAAACGTTCGATGACGTCATCGGCCAGGACCCTATCGCCCGGACGCTCAAGAACGCTATAAAGACCGACAGGGTGGCACACGCCTATCTGTTTGCCGGTACCCGCGGCGTCGGTAAAACCACTATGGCACGGGTGCTGGCGAAATCCCTCAACTGCCTTGCCTTCGACGCCCCCACCACAGAGCCCTGCTGTAAGTGCGACAGTTGTATTGCGGTCAATCTCGGCGAAGATATCGATGTTATCGAAATTGACGGTGCAAGCAATCGTGGAATCGACGAGGTTCGCGAACTGCGGCAGAACGCAATTTATCGAGCTGCACGCTGCAGATTCAAAATCTATATTATTGACGAAGTCCACATGCTCACTGTCCCGGCCTTTAATGCACTCTTGAAGACACTGGAAGAGCCGCCCAGTCACGTCAAGTTTATTTTCGCCACGACCGAGCCGAACAAGGTCATCGCGACGATTCAATCCCGCTGCCAGAGATTCGATTTCATCAATATAAGTGCAACCAAAATCGCCGGCCAGCTCAAGAGCATACTCGAACAGGAAAAAATAAAATACGAAGATGATTTGATTCTGCCGTTGGCGAAAATGGCAAACGGCTCGATGAGGGATGGCCTGAGTCTGCTGGATAGGTTAATAAGCACCGGCGCAGAACCGCTGACCGCTGAGCTGCTCGAGGAGTTTTTGGGCAGCCCCAACAGCGAAAAAATCTATAATCTCATCGGCGAAATCGGCGACAGCAGCGCAGCGGGAACCTTTGCCGCAATAGAGGATTTAATCAGTACCGGTTTAAGCGAGGTCCAGCTCGTCGATTCGCTCATCGAGTATATGCGGGATTTAATGGTCGTCAAATCCGCAGGGGCCGACAGCGAGCTTTTGATTTTGACCGCCGAGCAGCGAAAGCGCACCGGCCAATTGGCCGAAAAATTCGATACCGCCGCCCTTATTTACAACATAACCGCACTCGAAAAACTGCGATGGTCAATCAAGAACAGCGACACGCCGAGGGCACTTTTAGAAGCCCTGTTATTGCGATTTACCTTGAGCGAGCATTTCCTGAACGTTGATGAGCTTCTCTCACAGTCGCAAGCCGCCCCGATTAAAAAAAAACAGCCGACAAGCGTAAAGAGTGAAGCGAGCATCGAGGCACGAGGCACGAGGCACGAGGGACGAGAGACGAGGGACGAGAGACGAGGGACGAACAATGAGCATGGAAGCAAACCTGAGCCAGCCATAGAAGAACAAGAGCAAACTAAAGCCACGCCGAACCGGCTTAAGACCAGGAGCCAGAGGAAAAACGAGATAATCAACGACCCCGCCGTAAAAACCGTCCTCCTCGGCCTCGACGCTACTATCACAGGAATAGAAGAAGACCGACAAAAAGAAAATTAGAGAAAAAGATGGCCGAAGAAAAAGCTGAGACAGAAAAAGCAAATGCTCAAGAGAAGAAGCCAAGAACAAGCAAGTTAGCAGCCTTGTTTTTTATTATTTCACTAATTATGACGCCTTTGCTGTTTCTTTATGCATCATACGATCCAATTTTTGATTTTTTATATACTTACTCTTTCGTATGCTTGGTGATTCTTCTGGTTTCAGGAGCTGTTCTTATTGCTTTGTATATCCGCAATGCTGATAAATTCAAAGCTTCTAAACAACCGATAGCTGGTATTTTGAGTCTGGTCATAGGTGTTCTTTTCAACCTCATTGTCGTTTTCAGTTCGGCGCCGTTTGTTTTTGTTAGCCGAGGCAGTCATATTCGCCCTATGGGATGGGCCGGCCTAATGTTTCTTGTTGCCATGAGCGCTTTATTATTGGGTCTGCCACTTTGTACGGTCAGTCTTATTGTTGATAAAAAAAAGATATGGGCTGTGATTGGTCTTATTTTGGTCTTATCCCCCCTACCCCTAGCGGTTATATTGCTGAATGTCTTGGCTTTTGTCTGCGGATTTGAGCTTGCACCATAAGTACGATAAGAAGTTATTTAGCCGACCTACTCCGCAAGCATGGCGCGGTAGAATAAGAATTGATTATTGAAAAAAAATGTAACCACGGATTTCACGGATTACACGGATTCGAGAGCTAATAAGGAAAGAATATGGATTCCCGCTTTCGCGGGAATGACAAAACAGATTATGAGCGGCGTTTATACAGAAACTTTGAACAAACTTATCGAAGAGTTTGGGAAGCTGCCGGGTGTTGGGCCTAAGACGGCGGAACGCTTAGCTTTTCATATCCTAAAAGCTGAGCCGGCTGAAGCTATGGCGCTCGCTGAGGCTATCCGTGACGTCAAAAGCAAAATCAAACGCTGCGAAATCTGCTACAATTATTCTGAACAGCCAACCTGTGAAATCTGCGCCGACGAGCGGCGGGACAAATCGTTAATCTGTGTCGTCGAACAGCCAAAGGACGTCATAAGTCTTGAAAAAACCGGCGCCTGCAAGTGGGTCTATCACGTTCTCGGCGGCCACATCGCACCGCTCGAAGGAATCGAGCCGAGCGATTTGACGATTGACAAGCTCGTCGAGCGGGTCCGCGAAGGCAATGTAAAAGAAGTGGTAATGGCAACCAATCCCAATATGGCCGGCGACGGCACGGCACTTTATATAAGCTCGCTGCTGAGAACCGGCGGCGTAAAGATCACCCGCCTGGCAAGGGGGCTTCCCGCTGGCAGCACTATCGAATATGCAAGCGGCAAAATACTCACCGATGCAATAATCGGCAGGCAGAAATTAGAGTGATTCTCTCCCAGAGATAAAGTTAAAGGAGGTTGATAGACTATGTCCAGGAAAGCAAGAGTCAAAGTTGGAATTATCGGGTCGCAGTTTGCAGCCGATATCCACGCCGAGGCGTTTCGGCTTATGCCCGATGAGGCGGAGGTCGTCGCCGTTGCCTCGCCGACGCCGGGCCACGCTGAGAAACTGGCCAAAAAGTACGACATCCCGCGCGTCTTCACAGATTACAGGCAAATGCTCGCCGAAGACGACATTGAAATGGTAACAGTCGCGGCGCCGAACTTCCTGCACGCCCGGATGACCATCGACGCGGCCAACGCCGGCAAGCACGTTGTATGTGAAAAGCCCCTGTGTATGACGCTCGAAGAAGCGCACCTGATGATTGAAACATGCAAGCGCAAAGGCGTGCTGCTGATGTACGCCGAGGA
>CAZWKM010000212.1:0-4221 GCA_964634165.1 uncultured Pirellulales bacterium
ATAATGGCGGACATCGGCCTTGGCAACGACGCCAACGCACAGGCTGCCATTGACAGCTTAATCGCCGATTTTAACGACCAGCAGGGTTTGCCGGAGGCGCTTTACCAGGTGGCAGACCAATATCATGACCGCCAAAGATACGAACAGGCTGGGCAGCTTTTTCAATACATTGCAGATAATTGCCCTGAGCCTGAGCACGTGATATTGTCACGGGGCAGTCTGATAATGTTGGACATCGGCCTTGGCAACGACACCAACGCACAGGCTGCTCTCGATAGCTTAATTGCCGATTTTAACGACCATCCGACTCTGCCTGCTGCGATAAGCAACATTGAAGGAGCATATTACATAAGGATTCTGGCAGCCGAGAGTTGGCTGAGAGAAAATTATCTCCATCCCGTAGAAATATGGGAAAAAGTAATCAGAAAATTTCCGGACTTTTTCCACCCCGACCCTGACCTTTATTACTTCATCGCTTGCTGCTACTACCAACTGGGTGAATATGAAAAGGCCATAGAGCATTACATTATCGTGCTTGATAACTGGCCTGATTGCAGGCATGCCTTTGGCGCGCAACGCTTAATAGAGACTTGTCTGGGAAGGTTAATAAACGCAGAGAAGTAAGAAATAGGGAGGATTCTGCTATGAAAAGAACAATGAGAAGATCCATAGTCATCTTTGTGAGCTGTCTACTATTATTATGCATCCTCAATGTCCCGGTGCTGGCGTGGGAGTGGCCTTGTCCCAATGAGTGTTATTACTGGGACGGGGATGACTGCATATTAATTGGGGATTGTGGAGTTGCTGACCCTTGTCCTGGCGAGTGTTGTGAGTGCGTGGACTGCTCATGTGAGCCTAACGACAGCGATTGTGGCGATCCGAATTGCTGGGATTGTGTGAGTTGCGAGTGCGTGCCTGTCGAAGTAAACTCTGTTTCTTCGGATAACGATTTTGCGTGTGTCGGCTGTGACATTGAGTTCACGGCAACGACCAGCCCTTCCGGCCATGAAGGTGATGTATCATGGTCTGCTCCTGGGGGCGACCCGAACAGCGGCAGTGGATCATCGTTCTCTACGAGTTGGGACACGCCCGGCCCTAACACAGTAACAGCCAGCATCTGCGACAGCAACGATTCAAAACAAGTCACCATCGTTAAGGTGGACAAGCTGCAATATAACGACCCGAATGATGGTTATACGGATATCTCAGGTACACTATATGTGCATACAGGTACAACCGTTACATTCAAAGCGATACCAGACCCGTGTGATGCTTCCTGGCCAAGCGGTAAACCTGTCTGGGGTGGAACTTCAGGAGCCTCAGGTACCGGCGAAACAACACCCGTAACATTTAACACGCTCTCCTCAAGTACAACTGATTACAACACTGTTACAGCGACATGCGGGAATACTGTTACCGCTAATGTTATTGTCTTTGATTTCAATGGCGTACTTACGCCCAATGTTCAATTTGACGGGAGAAGTTTTAGCCAATATGGGGTTGAGGAAACCGTAAGCTTATCGTACACTACAGACCCAACCGGTATTACTGGTCTACCTTTAGAATGGGAGGTGTCTAGTGGCGTAGGTTCTGTCTCAGGAAGTACATACGACGCTGAAGCAGTTGCAGGAAGCGTTACGCTGAGGTTGGAACTTCAATCTGGCCCCAGTAAAGGACAAGGATACAATTATAGCAAAACCGTAGTTGCACCTACAAATATATACGTTCATGCATACCCCCCGTGGGATGGCATCTGGCATGAGGAGGATAGTTATTCTTGTGGTTTTAAGGGGGAATCATATCTGGCTCCATACAACGTTTCGTTTACAAATATCCAAAGACGCGAAGGAACTTCCCCCCCAGCGACAGTTACGGGGCATTATGAAGACCACTACGGTACCCCTGGTCCAACTCATCCGGTCAGAAGTTGGTTTACGCCGAGCAATCCAGATTCTGATTACGGTTGCTATGTGGCTCGGGATACATGTTCGACATATCACTCATCATCGTGTGGTGCAACTCTGGGTGATTCAGGTACATTTATATGGGTAATTGATTATGAGTACAAAGGTGATGATTCAGTTGTAAGAAACATGGGAACCATCACACACAATGCGGAAATGGAGTCAGATGGAACCGCTAAAGTGAAAAAGGGTTCTGTTGGATGGTATTCAAAGGAATTTGGCGATCCAGATTCCTCATATTATACCGACTAATTTAGCACTATGGCGCAATTTACAAGAAAATAGACAAGTCGAATTATTTGCAATGAGTGAAAGGAAGTATTACACTGTACTATAATATATATTACAACTATTATAATCAATGAAAGGAGACGATATTACTATGTGTATCAAGAAAAACACTTTTTTGATTGTTATGCTAATGTGCATTACGTGTTCTCCGGGCCTATCCCTTGCGGAAGATACCGAGGATAAGACAATATTAGTTAAAGAATTCAGTCGTGACCATACGCGCGCCACTACGTTGAGAAAGTCAAAAGATCTCAATGGTCTTGCAAGCCTAGTCAAGGAAATTCAAAGTAAATGGTCTCAGAAAGACAAACAAATGTACGGTGCCCTAATGGTACACTCGCTGAGATCGTGGAGATCGGCCTATAAGAGAGCCGACAAAAAAGCTCCGATAAATCTCATACGGCAATATACTGTACAAGTTCTCTCGACATACGATCCCAACAAACCTGACAATATATCTGTTGAAACTGAGTTTGATTTGGTAAGCATTCTACATGAAGAGTATACATATTCAAAGGGCAAGCGTACCGACCAGGACTGGGCAAGTGCCAGACGAAAAGGTGCAGAAAGATGGTTTCACGTCTGGCAGCGGTTAGAGAAGGCTATTGATAAGAATTGGGATCCGAACGATATTGCGGAAATAAATGTCCCTTTACCCCCTGGCGCTGCAGGGGAGGCTGGTATGTCGCCCAAGTATATTAAAGACCCCGTTCTTCGTGCCAAATACGAAGCGGCTATCGAAAAGAATCGTGAAAAGATCAGAATTCGCAATGAGCAACTTAAGTTGCGAAATATTAGAAAAAGGTATTTTCGGATAGTCGAAAAGTATCTGGTGTCTACGTATTCCATCCCACCATTTAATATCGAAGATTTGAAACAATACCTCGACAAATACATCGCGGACGATAAAACAAGAGCGAGAATACTGGATGCCGTGAAGAAGAACACGGAGAAGCAGGAGTACAAACAGGAACGGGCACGCATAAAAGCGTTGAGAAAATCTTTTAAGCCGGGGCCAGTTAATAATCTTAAGGAGTATGAAAAGTTTGCGGATGAAATCCAGCGCAAGTGGAGCCGACGAAATAAAGAATACTATGCTCGTTTGATGTTGGAAGTTTGTGGCCCACTTAGTTCCGGAAACTTTAAACATGATCGGCAATACGAACTTGCGAGACAATATGCCTTGCTGGCACTCGATAAATCCTACGGGCTTGAGCAAAATAATAGGATTCCTATTGAAGTTGAATTCCGCCTGTTGATGTATGTTCGTCAAAGCGCACTAGCGTCGACTAAGTATCTTCAAAGTTTGGGTCAGAAGGATGACTGGCCAAATCAAAGAAGGGAGGAGGCAAAATTTTACTTTCGCACCTGGGACCGGCTTGAAAGGGCTATCGACCCTAATTGGGACCCGAATGACCCGTCACTGGTTTTCCCGAGACCCCCTGTTGGTGTTGATAGATTTGCGATCGGAATGTCACCTGAAAATATCAAAGACCCTAATCTGCGTGCAGAATACGAAGCCGCGCTGGAAGAATACCGCCAGAGGCACAAACGCCACAGTGAACAACGCCGTTTGCGACGGCTAAAGAAGGAGGATTTACCTATACTTCAGAAACATCTTCTTCGACTATATTCCGGGCCCTTGTTTGATTCTAAAAAACTGGAAACTGAAGCATTACAGCAAAACCTGGCAAAACACATCAAGGATGAAAAAATTAGAGCAATCATATTAGATGGGGTCAAAAACAGACTGCTCGAGGAATCCAAACCGAAGCCGAAAGCTAAGCCAGGCTTCCGAGAGCGAACAGAAACTCGGCGACGGTCAATCTAACCATTGTCAGGCTTGTGTTGCTGCTAAGGAAAAACGCAATTAGCCGTGGAAAATCTCGTGCTACGTAGCTCTCCTTCGCGGAGTAGTAAGTCTCATATAAACAATCCACAGTCATTTCCGTAAAGTCCCTTTTGC
>CAZWKM010000213.1:0-4201 GCA_964634165.1 uncultured Pirellulales bacterium
GGCCGGACAGCGACCGGAAAACTGAATTGAATTTCTCAGTCAACGACTCAAACATAACCCGATACTCGATACCCGATACCCGATACTCGATTTTCTTCTGCTACGAGCATCCAGCATTGAGCTTTAATTATTCCGGCAAAATGAGGATTGTAAAGCGGCAGTGATGATTTTGCAAGGACAAAATCCACCAGAGACAGCAGCGGGTGCCCGTCAAGTTTGTAGGTGGATTTTTCAGGATGCTAATGGTTGTTGCGACCATAACTTGTTCCACCTTTTATTCACCCAGGTAACCCGCAAAGCCAATGTTGCTGATGAGCCGGCTCTGCTCCAGATCATACCGGATTGCTTCAAGCGTTTACCAACCACATGTTTACAAGCACCCTCGACCGCACCACGGCCTATATCATAACCTTTGCCTCGAAAAACATCATAACGCATTTCTTGTTCGTTATCCCGGATGTACTTATGCAACTTTGCCAGTTCCTCTCTTTTTCGGCCTCGGCTTCAGCTTGAGGAATTTTTCTTTCCTGAAAAAAGCTCTCAAGCTCCTGGTCGGGCACATCGTATCTCTTGCCTGGGCCGAACACTGAATCGATATAGTCGGCCAGTTTCACGGCTGAATCCAGTATCTTGCGTTTACCCGTTTCCTGAGAATACGCCACCGCCGCCTCAAAGTAGTGACCTGCACAATACAACTCGTGCCACATCCGCAGATTTAGCCACCTCTTGTCCGGCTCCTTCACGGTAAAATAAGTGTTCAGGTAGCCGTCCGGCTGCTGGGCCGCGATGATGCGATATATCAGCTTGTCAACGTAAGCCTCCAATTCACTGTCCGGGTGGTGCTGCAGGGAATAAGCTGCTCCCTCAATAACCTTGTACACATCAGAATCATTGGCCAGCGTGCCCCTGTGCTCTGGCGGCATTACCCCGGCGGCCTTGTCGAAGTTGGCCAGTGACCCTGTCTGATAGCATTTCTCGAAAGCATGTCGAATACCTGTTTCGTGGTTGGTTTTGATGCGCGGCAGCCAGAAATCGTCCTGGATTTTAACATCAGCCAATTCTACCGAGCGCAAGCGCGCGTCATCATCCACTACTGCACCGGTACACAGTCTTATCATTGCCCGACCCATGCTATCGCCGATCAGGAAATATGTTTCGGCGTTGGAGTTCCAGTGATATCCCTGCCTGGACGGCGAAACTTCAGGTGGTCGAAAGAAATCCCTTGTCTCGACACAGGCCACCGTTCCTTTTAACTCTTTATGTTTCAAGGGAGCCGCCTGTGCCTGGATTATTTTTAATCTCCTGTCGATTTTCTGTTTCCATCCTCCGAAACCGCTGTTGGCAATGACAAAGGGGATATCCTTATTGCCGAACTCCCTGCGAATGTCACGGATGAAGTGAATAAGGTTTTCTTCGTACTGATTAGTATCCTTCATGCTGCATCCGTCGTTCCACCCCTGATGCCAGCCGAAACCGGCGATCTCGTATCCGCCGCCGTCGTAATCGGCGAAGTGGTCCTTGAGATTGGCCAGCACGTCTTTCACGTGTCTGATCATCTCAGTATAGTAAGGTCCGACCTCGCCTCCGGAGCTGGGGGGACGAAAATCCTTCGCCAGTGACTTGCCGCCCCACGCAGTCTTGATCAACAGCACTTGGTTATCGAAATAATCGCCCAAGACGTGGCCGAACTGAAGCTCCGGGCCGATCCTGTCATCCCTGGCGCCGTAACCCACGGTCAGGTCCCCTTTGCGCCCGAGATACCATATCCACACGTCCTTACGGGTGACCCAGTCGCCCTTGTCGTCCACGATGTGCCTGAATCTCTCGGCGGTGGCGGGATGCTTGACGAGGTATTCGAGAGTGCCCTTGCCCTGGTTCCTTTTCGGATCAAGCCTGATCTTGCCTTGGCCCTCCATGTTCGACTGGCCGGCCAGAATAAAGACCTTGACGGGGCTTTTGCCACGCGTATCGGTATCAGACGACCCGGCCCGAGTTGGCATCGAGTTCGACGCAGTCGGATCGGCTGGATTCTTCCTGGATATGCTATCACCCCCATCGGGTGAAAGCACGTTGGGATCTTCGACAATCCACACGGTCATTTCGTCGATCCCGCGGTTCTGCCACGCGTAGTACGGCACGGCGACAAATTCAACCGGCCTGTCGCGTCCGGTCAGACCACGGCCCTTCAGCACTGTAACGCCATTGAGCAGGTCCTCACGATGCTCGGCCTCGATCTTCGCTTTCTTTGGCAACACCATACTCAGCACACTGAAATCATGATCCACGCCTTCCAGGCAGTAAACTATGGGGCCTCGCATGAGAGCTACACGGCCCCGGTCATATTTGACGTTCTCGCAGGCATAGACGCGACGCACCGGCATCGGAAGGTCTAATTCGACTCGGTCGCCGCTGTTCCACATGCGGCTGAGCCTGACGTAACCTTTGTCCATATCGGTCGCATCCACGCGTTCGCCGTTTATTTTCACAACCCAGTCGGCGCGCGATGCATCGTCAAAACGGTACAGGTCGCTGGGAAACGGCTGACCTTGTGCCCAGCCCGGAATGCGCAGACACAGGTCAAAAGGACCGGAGCGATCCGGCTCGACGGTTATCGACACATGGCCGTTCCACGGATATGACGTCTTCTGTATGAGACCAACCGAACAATCCGGCAGATCGACAGTCGCTGAACCGCCCACATAGAGGTTCACGTAAACGCCGCGTGCGTCTTTGGCGTAGACCCAGCGACCGATCCCGGCAACGAAACCGGGCAGTTTGGCCGGGCAGCAGAACAGGTATCTCTTGCGAACGCCGCTGTGCGGACCGCTGCGACCTTGCTTGCCGACGGCAAGTTTGTTCGCGTAGAAATACTCCGTCCCCTTCAGACTGATGCCCGCAAGACCGGCATTATACGCCTCTATCTCCACGACGTCGGCGTATGCGGCGTCGCCATGTAGAAGGTTCAATCGGTGATTCCACTGGCCGTGGGCGATGTTGGAACAACACTCACAGTAACAGTTTCTGTTGTCCAGGACGTAGTCATCGGCGAGTTGTTCCGCATGCGCCGGTCCCCCTATCCCGCCTGTCACATAGATACGGCGATCTACAATGCTGTGCCACAGACTGTCCAGGGCTGCACGAGTGTTCGCCTGGTCCAGATAACGGCACAGGTCGGTCGCCGCACTGTAGAGGTAGTTGATGCGCACGGCATGGCCCCAGGCCTTGCGCTGCTGTTCGATCGGCCTCCAAGATTCACGGTTTCCCAGATCCGGCGGTCTGCCGTGATGACCGTGATGAACGATGTGGTCAGCCAGCCTGAGGTACTTTCTGTCGCCGGTGACCTCATACAGTTTGATCAGGCCGATGCCCGCCTGGGGATGGTCGGCGTAATTGATCGGCTCACCGGGAGGGAACTCTCGATAGATACGGTCAGCCATCCTGATAGCGATTTGCAGGAAGTTTTGCTTGCCGGTCGCGCGATAGTGAGCGGCCGCCGCCTCGAACAAATGTCCTGAACTGTAGAGTTGACCGATTCCCTTCGCCCACTCATCGATCGTTCCTTCAAACTGAAGCTTCCTGCCGTAGCGTCCCTGACGATACTTCTCGGGGCTCTGAGGATGGTCGACAGGCAGCATGTACATCTGGTTGATGTAGCCGTCCTCCGCCTGCGCCTCGGCATAAAGGGATATCAACTCATCGAGCTTCTGCGCTAGATCCGGATCGTCCCGCCAGGCGAGGGTGTACGAGGCCGCCTCCATAATCTTCCAAATGTCCGAATCGGGCGAATTGTATACCCGAATTCGACCGGTTTTCTTGCGGCCTGCAATGATTCGCAGGTTGTCTATCTTCCCCTGTTGCTCGGCGATCTTGAGGGCATCCGGAATTGTTGTATCCTGCACTCTTTCGATCCGCGGGGCCCAAAACAGATCGCTGATCCGCACCTTGTCGAAAGGAACCTCATCGAGTGACGAAAGCCTTGCTTTGACTTGCTCCTCTTTGGCGATCATCAGTTCCAGCATCGACTCGCCCATCGCGTGGCCGATGCGGGTGTACCAGATCGCGCTGCCGAGGTAGTGGTACGGACGGTCCGAGCCGACCTTCTGCCACTCTTCGATATGGTTCTGCCATCCATCGAACAGACGCTCGGCATCCGCCCCAAGCATCGATACCGGTTGTTTTTGGCAGGCGGCCTGCGCAATCA
>CAZWKM010000214.1:0-4200 GCA_964634165.1 uncultured Pirellulales bacterium
CAAGATAATCCACAAGGACATACCGACCCATCTTGGGCTTCTGGCTTATTTCGGTGTAGATGCCAACAGTCTGCCGAATCCGTAAGCATAACCTACAAACAACTAATTACCAAATACTACAAGCTGTGAACCACGACCTATACTTGTTACCGCACAAATCGGTTTCATTTTCCACTTCTCAGCGTGTGATTTCGATATGTTTTTTGAAGTGCTCATCGTCGGTATCGGGGAAATCGCTTCTGAAGTGGACGCCTCGGCTCTCCTGCCGCATCTGGGCGGACTGGGCCATAAGCAGACAAACGGTGAGCATATTCTGGCATTCCCAGCCCTGTGGCGAATCAAAGACTTTGTCCATCACATACCGCTGCCAGAATCTGATAATCTCCTGGGTCTCTGCCAGTGGCCGGGCCTTTCGAGTGATGCCGACGTTTCGCCACATAAGAGCTCGGAGCGAGTTTCTAACATCGGTGGTATCCAACCGACTGCGGTCTGAATGCGGGATTTGATATTTTATTAGTGGGTGCTTGATATGAGCGGCACTTGCTTTTTTGTGCCGGCAGACAGATTGCCCGGCTGTTTTGCCGAATACCAGCCCTTCGAGCAGGGAGTTGCTGCCGAGCCGATTTGCGCCGTGCAGCCCCGTGGAAGCAACCTCGCCGCAGGCGTAAAGATTTTCGATGCTTGTCTTTGCCGAGGTGTCGGTCTTAACGCCGCCAATCATATAGTGTGCGCTGGGTCGGACAGGAATCAGGTCGCCGCTGATGTCTATGTCGAAGCTTTCACACAACTCGAAAATCTGCGGGAATCTTTTTGCAAAATATTTTTTATCGAAGTGCCGAACATCTAAATAGACATGCGTTGATTCGGTTTTTAGCATTTGGGCCAGGATGGCTCGGCTGACAATGTCACGCGGTGCAAGCTCGGCGGATTCGTGATATTCCTTCATAAAACGCCGGCTTTTATTATCCAGGAGCACGGCCCCTTCTCCACGGAGTGTTTCGGTGATTAAGGCACGCGAGGCCCCTGCGACATAGAGTGTTGTTGGATGGAACTGCATAAACTCCAGGTCCTGCAATACGGTCCCGGCCCGATAAACCATAGCAATGCCATCGCCGGTTGCAACTTCCGGATTGGTAGTTTCGCGATAGAGTCGCCCTGCTCCTCCGGTTGCTAAGATTGTGTTTGCAGCCCAAATTATCTCGTCCGTACCGGGCGGACTTTGCTTATTGTGGCCGATTATTCCCATACACTCGTTGTTGTTAGTGAGCAAATCGATGGTGTAAAAGTTTTCTACTATCTTTATATTCGGAGTTTGCCTGACTTTTTTTATCAGGGCTTCGGCGATTATCCGACCTGTTTCATCGCCGTGGGCGTGGGCAACACGAGCGTGTGTGTGGCCGCCTTCGAGCGTAGTGGCGATACGACCGTCGATTTGGTCAAACTCGGTGCCCCAGCAAAGCAGTTGCTCTATCAGTTCAGGCCCCTGCCGAATGACCAGGTCAACTATGCCTTGGTCACATAGCCCGCAGCCGGTGTTAAGCGTGTCGGCTATGTGTGATTCAAAGGTGTCTGTTTTATCAAGCACTGAAGCAATCCCGCCCTGGGCTTTCCATGTGTTACTATCTTCCAGAGTACCCTTGCAAACAATGATGACGTTGAGGTGCTCGCTTGCTTCGATAGCGGCGCGAAGACCTGCGATGCCGGCCCCTATCACCAGGCAATCGGTAAAAAGCTGGTGCGTTGAGATAGAGTCGATATTTACCAGATAACGTCTAAATTCAGGCTGATCGGTCATAAACTCAGTACCTTATTTAGAGACTTGTTATAGTCTTGAGCCATTCTTTAGTATGATACCTGAATATGGGGTTTTTGGAAACCACCAATTTTCGTGGTTCGTGGCCTGGGTCACGGGGGTACGAACCACGATTTACCGATGGGCTAATTTTGACCAGTCGCAGTCCATCAAAGACCCGACGATAAATTCTCCCAGATTCGGTGCTTCGATGTCAACGGTTTCATCGAAAGGCACGACCGAAAGGATATTTACACCGCCGCATTGGCTTATTACCTGCTCAGTGGTGTCTTCGGCCACTGTTGCTTTGGTGGCATCGTAGCCGTTAATGACTACGCCGGCGATTTTCAGCTTTGCAGCCCGGATGCAGTCGATTGTCATAAGTGTGTGATTTACCGTTCCCGGATTCGGGCGGGCAACTATCACTACAGGCAGAGCGAATTCGACTGCCAAATCCAGGAGGTCAAATTCCATTGTTAAAGGCACGCGCACACCGCCGATGCCTTCGACGATAATTATGTCATTGTTTTCGCATATTTGTTTATAAGCGGCTGCGATTCTGTCAAAATCTATAGGATTTCTTTCACGAGCGGCGCTTACAATAGGCAATGCGGCGGTGAGGTAACTGACAGGAGTTATTGTGGAAAGGGGCAGCTCGCTGTTTGCACAATAGGAAAGGAACTCGGTATCGTTGCTTATCAAGCCGTCCCAACTGCGTTTGCAGCCGGTGGCAATCGGTTTGAATACGCCGACTTTCTGGCCATTATCAGTTAAAATTTTAGCGATGGCGCCGGCTATTAATGTTTTGCCTACACCGACATCGGTGCCGGTTACAAAAAGCCCTGCCTTTTTGGGTAAGTTCAGGTTAATCGGCATTTAGTTTTTATCCGTTAGCCCTCATTTGGAGCGATACTGGTCGGCTCTGTTTCATTACGTTCAATACAATTGGGGTCTTTGGTTTTTTTGCGACTCAAAATAGTTTCATCGGTGAATACCCTGTTGTCATCGGCATATTTAAGGACAAACGCCTGCAGTTCCTTTGTCGATGCTGTCAGAATAAGCCTGTCCTCAATTGACGTATGCTTTACGGCATTGGGGTCTTGCTCAAGCAGTTCTTCCATCTTATCCTCAACCGTTAATCGCATTTTCAACTGAGGCTCAATAGAGTCTATCTTTATAAATGTATGGGCAGGTATTAAAAAGAGAGAGTTATATGCCCACTTCACCTTGTTCGGGTCATCCGGTTCCCACGGGAGTTCGTCTGGGTAAACATCTAAAAAGAGTTTGTTCCGCAGCTTTACCAAATGCGCAACAAACGAGCCTTTTTTATCCTCCTCATCACAAAAAACCAGTCCGTATGCTTTTTTTGATTCGTCAGGATACTTAAATTCCCAGGTGTTGTTGGAGTCATCCTGTACCCAGGTGCCTAACAATTTTTTGTCAAATACGACATCTTTTTCGGTATAAAGTGGATGGAGCGACATAACAGGCACGCAGCCGCCTAAAAGCACAGCCAACAGGTAGAAAAGAAGCTTTTTGGTCTTCATTTTTCGGTCTCCTTAAAAATTTTCAAATTCACTTATTTGCTGCGTCAAGCTGGCATTTTACCATTTCACGGCGTAATAGCAATGAGCTTAATCCTGGTGAAAAATTTGGTTTGCAAAACCGCAGCTAAAAGGCGACTATTACAGCTATGGATAGCCGGGAGGGCAAAAATAGATTTGTCAGGGCTTGCCAGCAGATGGTCAGGGGGGACCTGATGGGGCGGGATATTACTAATCCGGACGTGCTAAAAGCAATGGGCGAGATTCGGCGGGAAGAATTTGTGCCGGAGACGTATCAGTCGCAGGCTTATGCCGACGGCCCGCTGCCTATCGGGATGGGCCAAACCATTTCTCAGCCGTATATCGTTGCCTTGATGACTCAGGAGCTGCGTGTCAATCGTGATTGCGAGGTTCTGGAGATTGGAACGGGCAGCGGATACCAGACTGCTGTCCTGAGTAAGCTGGTAAAAAAAGTCTATACCATAGAAAGATTTGGCCAGTTGTCTGAATCGGCTCAGGCGGTTCTGGGCAGATTGGGCATTAGCAATGTTGAATTCTATATTGGTGATGGCAGTTGCGGCTGGCCCCGGCAAAGATGGGACCCTATTTTGCAACGTATGGCAAAATGGGAACCCTGCTTTGACAGGATTATGATAACCGCAGCGGTGCCGAAGGTGCCGCTGCCTCTAATAGAGCAGCTTATAGAAGGCGGCTTTATAGTCGCTCCGGTTGGCTTGTCAGGAGTGCAGGAGCTGGTCGTCTGCGAAAAAAAAGCGGCACACATTACTAAAAGATTAATCTGTGACGTTCGGTTTGTTAAACTGCTCGGCGAGTATGGTTTTGAAGAGGGATAGAAATTATGAA
>CAZWKM010000215.1:0-1249 GCA_964634165.1 uncultured Pirellulales bacterium
GGTTGACGGGAAGTCCGCAGGACACCTTACGGTGGAAACGGGCTTCGAGTATCGCATTGAGGAGCAGGCGGGTCAACGGCTCCTAAGGATTGAACTGCCCCGGCCGGTCCGACCTGAAAAGCTCGTGAACGTAAGAATCGTACTGCAAAGCGTGCCGTCAGACTGGCATTGGCCGAGCGATGCACCGGAGCGGAGCATAACGGTTCCGTTAATTGAATCCCGGGCTGAGACCGTTTCCGGTCACGTCTCGATTTCGGCCGTAGGTGACCTGGATGCATCTCCGATAAAACTGCCGGACGGGCTGGAAGTGGTGCCGGTCGGGCAAATGGCCTCGCTGGGAATGCCGGGGGGAGTTCAATACGCCTACGGCTACAAAGCGGCGGTGAAAGGTGAGATTCAACTGCGCGTTTCCAGGCGTCGGCCGCGGATAGCGGGTGATGCTGTCGGTCTGATTACCGTCCAGCCGCGAGAGTTTACAGGAGACTGGCGAATCACCTATATGATATCGCGCGCCTCTGCAAAGCGGCTTTATCTGCTTGTCGATAAGTCTCTCGCCCGCAAAATCAAAATCACCTCGCCGGCAGTACCTATCAGCTCCAAAAGTATTGTAAAGCCGGACGAGAAGACCCTCTCGTTATCTGCCGAGCTGACGCAGCGGTATAATCTCTGGTTATTGAATCTCGACCACAAAGCCATCGGCGTTGTGGCGATTGATGTACATTATGAGCGTCCACGAACTTCGGATAAATTCGTGGTTCCGCTGGTGCGGCCGATATGCGATGGTCAGATAACCGAGCAGTTGGCGGTTCAGGCCAGTGAGGAGCTGGCGCTTACGATTAATGCCGCCGGCGCCGAAGAGATTGATGCGGTGGACCTTCCGCCGCTTCCAGTTGCGGCCAGTCGCATCTTGTCGGCGTTTCGGCTCCAGCCGGCAGCCACAGCGACCGGAGCTGAAGCGGCGGTAACATTGGAGACGGCTGTTCATGAAGGCTATCGTGTTCCATCAGCATTGGCGGTTTCGGCAGAGCTGACCACATATCTTGACGTTCAGGGCGGCCAGCGGACCGAAGCGACGTTCCATGTAGCCAATGCTGGCCGGCAGTTTCTTACGTTTCGACTGCCGGAGGGCGCACAGCTTTGGTCGCTGAGTGTGGCGGGCAAGCAGGCCAAGCCGCAGCGCAGCACCCAAGGCGATTATCAGGTGCCACTTGGCCAATTCAGAAAGCCTGTTCCGGTGAAGATTGTTTAC
>CAZWKM010000215.1:1349-2834 GCA_964634165.1 uncultured Pirellulales bacterium
TGTCGGTCCTGAACCCGTAACGGTTGTTACGTTGCTTGTGTTGCTTCTGTGTCTGGGTTGTTCGGCGCAGACGGCCTATACCGCACAACCCGGCCGAGCTAATCCTGGGTCGGTGCGGACTTCGGCGAGCTCAGTCGAGTCGCAGAGGGACGATAAAGCGGTATTACCGCCTGTAATTATTCCCTACGAAGGAGACCCCACCACAGCGGAAAAATCGGAAAAAATTCTCATTCCATACACTCGTTTTGTCCGGTTATGGAACCAGGCCCATCCGGATGACCCCATTGACAGGCCGCGACCGGGTATCGATGTTTCCCTGGCCTCTGTTCGGTACAGGGTGACCGTAGAAAAAGAACAGTTAAACTTGCTGCTGACGGCCGACATAAGAACCTATGGCAAGGATTGGGTGGTGCTTGCTATGCCGATAGAGGGACTGGCCGTAACCGAGGCGACCATCGACGGCAAAGCGGCACAATTGCAAGCTGGCCCGAAAGGTATGGTGTTGATGCTGCCGGGGCAGATTTCCGGCCGACTCCAACTGAGTGCGGTGGTAAAGCCAAAGTTCCTCGGCCGAAGGGGCAGTGCGAGTTTTTCGCTGCCGCCGCTGCCCGGAGCGGTGATGGACGTTGTTTTGCCCGAGGAAGACCTGGAACTTGAGGTTGACGGAATCGAGGGCGCCCTGACGCAGCGCACCGTACAGTGGACCTTTCCTCTGGGAATGGCGCGAAAACTTACACTCCGCTGGCTGCCGAAAATGGGCGAGGGTGCAGCGGACCGCACGCTGTCTGCGACTTCAATACACGATGTTTATGCTTTTCACTGGGCCACTGTCGCAGTCACAAAGATTACCTACAGCTTTTCCGGCGGCCGGCACGACCGCTTCACCCTGCTAATGCCGGAGGGTGCAACGCTGACGGACCTGAAAGGGACGAACATTCGCGATTATCGCCAGGTTGGTGAAAAGATGATCGAAGGCAGGACCTTCGAGATAATAGAGGTGCGTCTGCACTCCGGCTTGACTTCGAGCCGGACTAAGAAGCAGTACGAATTGACGGTTCGCTGGCTGGGAGAGCTGCCGACGCTGGAAAAACCGGCCCGATTGTTCCTCGTGCGGGCAGGTGATGTTAGTCGCGAAAGCGGCACCGTAACATTGCATTCCGCCGGAGGTATGATTGTTAAGGTTGCGCAGGTAACCGGCGGTCGCAGGACAAGTGTCCCCGTGGACAAAGAGTTACGTGATGCGGAGTTGACCGCCGACAGGGCCGGGGCAGTGGCGAAGTATTACTGGCCTTACAGACCGTTCTCTTTATTCATCCAGCTGTCACGTTTGACCGTCAGTCCCAAAGTCAACCTCGACCAGCTCGTGCGGATAAGCACCGACCAGGTACAGTTGCTCGTTCAGGCATCTCTTAAAGCCGAGCGAGGCCGGCTGTTCGGGGCAAGTTTTGTCCTGCCCGCGGGCTATGAGCTGCTCAGCGTGGTTGG
>CAZWKM010000215.1:2934-4180 GCA_964634165.1 uncultured Pirellulales bacterium
GCTTGAGGATTTCCAGGTGCCGACGATATTGTTTATTGATTCTGGCGTGCATCCTCTACCCGGGCAAGAGGGCCGAGTTGCCGTCCAGGTTGCAGCGTCACTGGAGGCCGGGACTCTCACCAGCGAGAACCTCAAGCCCATTGCGCCTCGGACCTTACACGATTGGCTCGATACTAACCAGCTCAAGGCGGTACAATTCGCTTATCGCTACGAGGTGGCCACTCTTTCGTTACGGCTGAACATCCGCCGGCAGCCCACCCGGGTCCGAGTAGAGATTTTCGCGGGCTTATCGGTCAAAGCCACGGCTGCGGCGTACACGTATCGGTTGCGTTACAACATCACCGGTTCGCCCCTCGACCGTCTTAGCTTCCGGCTGCCCGGTGAATACGCTCCACTGGTGGCGGTGGAGTCACCGGCAATGCGAAGCGTAACTCAATCCGATGCCGGCAATGGCCAGACGAGCTGGACGGTTTCCCTGGTCAATGAGGTCACCGGCATAGTGGACGTAACGGTAAACTTTGCTTTGCCGATAGACCCATCTACAAAGGTGCTGCAGATACCGCGGATTGAAACCGAGGCGCCGCAGGGCTATCGCGCAATCGTGGCGGTGCAGAATATGTCGCGGCACGAGATAGACGTCAACAACCTAACAATAACAAATCTGGCCGAACTCCCCGTAAGCGAACAGCAAAAATTAATGCCCTACGAGATGAGGCAATCGCTACAGTACGTTTTCCAGTCTTTTGAGGACAACTGGTCCCTGAGTCTTGATTTTACGCCGGCCAAAATGGCGGCACGCATTCAGGCGGTCGTTGACCTGCTGGCGCTGACCACCGTCATTGACCGCAATGGCCGATGCCGTTACGAGGCAAGGGTGGCCTTGCAGAATCGCAGCGAGCAATTCCTGCGGGTTAAAGTGCCGAAAGGTTTGCGTCTCTGGAGCGCCAATGTGGCAGGCCAGCCGGTCAAGCCGGTAACGGCGGCGGATTCGCCGGCCGGTGAAGTACTGATACCCCTCGTTAAAACTTCCCCCGGTGGATTGCCGTACGACGTTTATCTCTACTTCGCCGGCAGCGCAGTTAAACCACTGAACGGGATAACAAGGCTCAAGCCGCCCGCCATATCCATCGTTGGAATGCCGGTGATGCAGACAACCTGGTCGCTGCGGCTGCCCGATGGTTATCGTTACTTCCGTCCCGGTGGTAATATGTCGCCCATAGCCGGCACGGTCGAAATGCTGAGTCTC
>CAZWKM010000216.1:0-4152 GCA_964634165.1 uncultured Pirellulales bacterium
TGCGCCAAATGCTCATCTTACTGCCAAAGCTCCCCTAAAAATGGGTCATCGCGAGTAAAAAATATACTTGAAATCTAATCTGTTTTATGGTATAATGCCTGTGTAACTATGGATGGTTCATAGTCAATAGCAAATCGTAAAGAGCAAATCGTAAATGGTTCATAGATTATGGTTCATAGTCAATCGTAAATTTGGAGGACTTATAATGACCACCGGGTTTCTACTAATAACAATTACTCATTTACTCATTTACACATTTACACATTCTTTTATGCAAAACAAACCCAATTTGCTAGATACTCAAATGAACGCAAACTTAGTTCTCACAAAGGATTATGAAAATGAATCCGCCTTCGGAGTCCACAAAAACAAACCCAATCAAACCCAATTTCACCCTCATCGCCTCTACTGGGAAATATCAGTTTATGGAAAGAGCTGCTGACTGTCTGAAAAAACTCGAAAGGATAAACAAGACCCTGCACCATCGGGAAGCAGACCGCGTCCCAATCAGCGATTTTTTCTGGGGAAGTTTTATTGAGCGGTGGAAAAAAGAGCTCGCCTTGCCGGATAACGCCAATCCTTATTACTATTACGACCTTGATTTAATCGTTACGGTTACCAATATGGACCCACATATCAAGTCGTTTCAAACTCTAAAAGAAGACGACTGGGAAGTGGTTATAAAAACAGGTTACGAAACGGTAATCCGCAAGAAGTTCGATTTTCCTATGCCCGAACAGGTCGGTTGGGACACGGACAGCATCGAAAAACTGGAGTCGTTTGAATTTGACGACCCTTATGACAAAAGGCGCTATTTTGAAGCCGGCGACAACCAAATTGCCGGCGTGGGTGACGGCTTTGAACGCAATTCTCCTCCCTGGATTGAGACCGTGAAAAAATTACGCCCGGACTTTCCCGTTTATGGCAGCATTACAGAATGCTCCGAATGCCTCACCCGGCTGATTGGCCAGGAGAATACCCTACTCTGGATGGGAATGTATCCGCAGCGTATGGGAAAGGCAATTAATCGAATCGGCCGGTTTTATTTGGACTGTGCAAAAGCAGAGATTCAGGCAGCCAACGGACTGCTCGATGGCTTCGTCATCTGGGGAGATGTTGCGTACAAGAAGGGTATGTTCTTTTCGCCCGACTATTGGAGGGAATATTTCAAGCCCTGGGTAAAAGCCATCGCTGATTACTGTCACCAGAATGATTTGAATGTGATTTACCACGGATGCGGAAATGTCAACGAGATTTTTAATGATTTCATTGAAGCAGGCATCGATGCTTACAATCCACTCGAAGCCAAGGCGGATATGGACGTCATCGAGTTAAGAAGAAAATTTGGCCATAAGATTGCCTTTTTTGGAAACAGCAATATTCAAATATGGGAGACCGGTGACAGAGAGCTGATTCGCAGGGAGGTACTGCGCAAACTAAATGCGGCTAAAGGCGGCGGATATATATTTGCTTCAGACCATTCAGTTACTTCCGCCATCTCGGGACATACATACGATTATATTGTCCAACTGGTAAGAGAATATGGCCAATATCCACTTGACCTCGGGCAGTTCGACGAGAAAATCTAACAACGAAATGCGAGGTGTTTAAGTAGAAATGACGTCAAGAGAAAGAATCCTTTCCAGTATTACACACACCGAGCCGGACCGGGTTGCCGTGGACCTGGGCGCAACCCCAAGCTCGGGTATATCCGCAATTGCATACAACAATCTCAAGAGCTATCTGGGAATTGAGCAGGGCTCGACACGCGTGTACGATGTCGTTCAGCAGCTCGCTCAGCCCGAAGAGGTTATCCTTGACCGTTTCAGCATCGATGTTCTGGATATTGGCCGGACGTTCAATACCGACGATACCGACTGGTATGACATTACACTCGCCGATGGCGGCAAGGCACAGTACCCGGTATGGTTTCGGCCCCGGCGCGAAGACGATGGCTCATACAGCGCCTTTGACCCGGACGGCACTCTAATTGCCAGAATGCCGACCGACGGGATGTTTTTCGACCAGATCTGCTTTCCGTATATCAACGGATACCCTTCCAACTACACGGATTTGCCGCAAGCTATGGCCAAGGTCCTGTGGGCGGCACTCGTCCACAGCCCCTGGGACCACGCCGGCGACGAAAATTTCTGGGATAAGCTGCGGGAAAGAGCGCTGAACCTGCGAAAGACCTCCGACAGAGCGCTCGTAATCGTATGTGGCTGCAATCTGTTCGAATGGGGCACCTTCCTGAGGCGGATGGATAACTTCCTGATGGACCTGGTGGCCGAACCAGACCAGGTCGAGCGACTGCTCGAGGCCCTGATGGAGCAGCATCTGGCGACACTGGAACAGGTCTGTCGGGCAGTCGGCGACATTGCCGACATCCTGCGCTTCGGCGATGACCTCGGGATGGATAGCGGCCCGTTTATGCCGCCGGAGCTTTATCGCCGGCTATTCAAGCCGCGACACAAACGATTATGCCAATACGTCAAAAAGCACAGCCAAATGCACACGTTTCTGCATTCCTGCGGCTCGATTTACAGTCTTATACCAGACCTTATTGATGCAGGTTTTGAGATAATTAATCCGGTCCAGACATCCTGTCGTGATATGGAGCCGGAACGGCTGAAACGCCAATTCGGGCAGGATATCACATTCTGGGGCGGCGGCTGCGATACACGCTCGGTCATCAATCGCAGCACGCCAGCGGAAGTCAAAGCCCACGTATTGGAGCGGCTGGAAATATTCGCACCCGGCGGCGGATTCGTCTTCAACACCGTCCACAACATCCTTCCCGAAGTGCCGCCGGAAAATATCGTCGCTGTGTTTGAGGCCGTAAAAGAGTTTAATGGTGCCGGCTGACGTTGCAGAGGCATTGGACATATACGCAATCTTTATCTTGCAGGAGGAAAAAATGAAGCGATTTGGAATGGTAATCAAAGTAAGGCCTGAGAAATTCCACGAGTATAAAAAACTTCACGCTGCGGTCTGGCCGGAAGTATTGGACACAATCACAAAGTGCAGCATCCGCAATTACTCAATCTACCACAAGGACGGTTACCTCTTCAGTTATTTTGAATATATAGGTGAAGACTTTGAGGCGGATATGGCAAAGATGGCATCTGACCCGACCACTCAGAAGTGGTGGGATGTTTGCAAGCCCTGCCAGCAGCCGCTCGAAACCATAGCCGAGGGCCAGTGGTGGGCTGATATGGAGGAGGTATTTCATTTTGATTAAAATTGGTTATCGTCAGTAGAAAATCATCAATAGTTACCGTATTCCCGGACAGTGTCGAACATTGCGAGCACGTTTTCAACGGGGGTTTCTTCGAGAATTGTGTCGTGGCTGGCGCCGGCCACATAGCCGCCGCCAGACATCATAATATCGAGAACCTCGCGGGTCTTTTCGCGAACGATTTCAACAGTGCCGTCGATGAGTACGTGGTGGGAGTCGATGGCGCCGTTAAAGAGGATTTTGTCGCCGAATTTGCCCTTGAGTGTCCGCGGGTCCATTCCCGGGCAGTCCGGCTGGACGGCGTGCAGACCATCGAGACCGGCTTCAATCAGCAGCGGAATCAGCGGGGCAAAGCCGCCGCAGCTGTGAAGCTGAACTTTCAAACCATAAGAATGACCGAGGTCAATTAGTTTTTTTAAGTGCGGCAGGATAAATCGCGCAAAAAGGGCCGGACCCAGCAGAGGTCCTGTCTGACTTCCCAGGTCGTTGCCGATAAAAAATATATCTATCGAATCGGCGGCCGCATCAAATATTCGCCGGCTGACCTCCGCATAGAAATCAACGAGGTGCTGCATCACCGCATCAACGAATTCCGGTTCGGCATACATTTTTATATACAGGTTTTCCATACCGAGCAGGTCGATGGCGTCGTGCCAGAACGGTGACCAGTCACCACCGAGGATGGCGTATTCTCCTTTGTACGTCTGGGCCTCTGCTCTTATTTTCGAGACGTCCATCCATTCCGGGTCGGGCCAGGCATAATCGTGCACCTCCCGGAGTGTGGCCCCCACGGCTTCGTTTTCGCGCAGCAAAACGGCGGGGGCCAGCGGATGGCTCATCGGCTGACCGTAACCGAGGCCCTGTCGCTCTATCCCGAATACCGTTCGACACGTGGCGCCTTCGGATAGCGGAAA
>CAZWKM010000217.1:0-4152 GCA_964634165.1 uncultured Pirellulales bacterium
GCAAACAGCGAAATTATCACAACCGCCACTATCGTCTCGGTCAGCGTAAAACCGCTAATGCGTGATTGAGTGGGCGCATCAGCGCATTCACGCATTTTCGCATTCACGCATTCACGCATTTTCGCATCAGTCAGCATCTGTGCTGAGTAAGTCGTCCTCGGTACCTTCTTCGCCATCAGGACCACAACTCCTAATTGCAAATGACCCACCGCCCTCAGGAAAAGGTTCGTAAATAAACTCGTTTTTCCAGCCGTCTTTGGGTATTTCCGTTTGTTCCAGATAGCCGTCCTCGTCGTAACCTTCAATTTCGCCCGTAGACTCGACAAGTATCTCAAGGCCTTCCTCTTCGGTTGGGAATTGCAGGGTGTCCATATAAAAATGCATAACAGCCGTATGAAGAGTCTTCAAATTGGCCTTTGTGGTTGCAACTCTGGCGTTCTCTATCTGCTTAAATACCTTTGTAGTTACCAATGTGGCAAGCAGGCCGAGAATAATCAGTACGGCCATAAGCTCGACCATTGTAAAACCCTTCCTGGCACCTTCTTTTCTTTTTTCCATCCGTTTTCAAACTCCTAAAACAATCGCTCAATCCCGTTAGAAGTAAGCCCGGTAAGTGCGGGACGCCCCATCAACGGTGGGGACTTCTAACGGGGTCAAAATTTTAACGCTGAAACTTCCAAAATCGGCAATATCGTTGCATAAGCAATTACACCGACTATTGCAGCCATAACAATTATAATAAGCGGCTCGACCGCAGCACTTAATCTTTCAATAACTACGTCAGTTGAGGCCTCGAGGTTTTCGCTGATATTTTTAAGCATTGTCTCTAATTCGCCGCTTTTCTCTCCAACGGTAACCATATGGGCAATAGCAGGGTCGATGACACCGCTGTCTCGCAGCGGCGTTGCAATATCAGCGCCGGCAAGAATCCTCTCACGCGACTGTTGGACGGCTTTTTTCATAATGCTGTTTCCGGTAACTTCGGCCACAACACGAAGAGACTCAGCCATTGCAAGCCCCGAACTAAGAAGCGTCGAAAGAGTGGACGCAAAACGCGCAACAACACGCTGTTTTATAAGAGGGCCAAATAACGGCAGCGACAGCAAAAACCTGTCACGCAAATATGCGCCGCGCTGCGTTTTAAGAAAACGCTTAAGGCCCCATACAATGCCGGAAACTACCGTAATAACAATAAACAGCCGCCAGCTGGTCAGCACATTACCTACGCTCATCAACTGCTGGGTAATCCAGGGCAATTTCTGCCCTGTGCTTGCAATCTGCTCACCTATCTTCGGGATGACGGTCGTTGTCAGAATAATAATCGCTACGATGCAAAATGAAAATAGAACCATCGGATATATCATCGCCGTAATTACCTTCGACTCGACCCGCCGGCGCTTTTCCATAAAGTTGGCAATGGTCGAAAGACTCTTTCCTAAAGAGCCGGTAACTTCACCTACACGGACCATACTTACAAATATGACGTCAAAATAATCGCTGTAATCTGTTAGAGCATCGGTAAATGACTCGCCGGTAACAACGCGGTCGCGAATGTCGGTAATGGCGTTTTTGAATCGCACATCCGACGCTTGTAAGGCAAGCACCGAAAGCGCTTCGGTCAGTTTAATCCCCGAATTAAGCAGCGTAGCCATCTGCTTGGTAAAATCGATTAGCTGGGTCTTGCCGCCTCTGGAGAAAATCGAAAACAACCCGGCTCTACCCTCGGCGCCGGAGCTGACCTCTGTGACTGATGCAGGGTGAATACTCCGTACCCTCAGCTGCTTTCGTACGGCATAAGGGCTTTCAGCGGTAATTGCGCCTTTGACTTTTTTGCCGTCTGTTGCTATCGCCGTATAATAGTATCTTGGCATTGGCTATTGTCCATTGTTTATTGACTATTGACTATTTTTTCTTGCTGTCTTTCGAGAAGAAACAAAGATTGCTGCTAATTCATTTGCTTCTCCAAGCAGCGGCGTAACCTTCTGCTTCTTCAGTAGCTGCTCGTCAATAACGAACTCCGTCCAGAAGCCAGCTTCATCAACTTCTTCTATAACAATTCCCAGCTTTGAAATGAAGCTGGCTTTCGATTGAGCGATACAAACCGCTCGATAGTTTGAAGCAACGAAAGTAGAGCATCGGATTAATTGACCTTTAATATAGTTGCCCAAATAACTTTTGGGTAAAGCCATACTGAGTTTAACGCAACGATGCGCAAACTCTTTTGTTCTTTTCTTTAGTTCGTCTTTATCCATTTCTAACGTGGTCTATTCCATAGCAAATATCAAATAGTAAATAGTCAATAGTAAATTGTAAATGTTACATTACGTCCGCCTGTGTTACTCTCGCAACTTCAGCTATAGTTGTTATCCCGGAAAGGACCTTTCGCGCCCCGTCCATTCGCAGGGTCTGCATCCCAGCATCAAGGGCGACCTTCTTTATTGTGCCGGCAGTCTCCCTTTTGTATATCAGGTTCTGGACTTCTTCACTAATCAGCATCATTTCGTAAATGCCGGTTCGGCCGCGATAGCCGGTCTGAAAACATTTTTCACACCCTTCCCCGACAAAAAACTTCCCGCCGCTCTCAGCCGCTGCCTCGCCCAGACCAAGCTCTCTCAATTCGCGAGGCGTAGGTTCGGCAACCTTTCTGCAATCCGGGCACACCTTTCGTACTAATCGTTGAGCTATTATAGCAATCAAGGAAGAACTTACCAGATACGGCTCGACACCCAAATCCAAAAGCCGGCTCACCGCTCCGGCCGAGTCGTTCGTATGCAGCGTGCTGAAAACCAAATGCCCCGTCAGTGAAGATTGTATCGCCATACGGGCGGTCTCGATGTCTCGAACTTCACCGACCATTATAACATCCGGGTCCTGACGCAGAACGTGCCGAAGTGACGTAGCGAAAGTCATCCCTTTTTTGCTGGCAACCTGAATCTGGCTGATGCCTTCGAGTTGATATTCTATCGGGTCTTCTATGGTTATAACATTTTTCTCGGCTGAATTAATCCTGTTAAGGCAGGCGTAAAGGGTCGTGCTTTTTCCACTGCCCGTTGGGCCCGTTACGAAAATAACTCCGTGAGAGCGGGTCAGCAAAGTATCGAATTTCTTCAAATCCTCTTTCCAGAGTCCCAGCTCGTCCAATCCGAACAGGGCGGTGCTTTTATCCAGAAGTCGCAGTACACTGCGCTCACCGAAGCTGGTCGGCACCGTGCTGATACGCAAATCGACTTCACGCTGGCCGAGACGAACACTGCATCTGCCGTCTTGTGGAAGCCGGCGCTCGGCAATGTCCATACCAGCCATAACCTTGATACGAGAGATAATCAACGACAGAACATTCCTGTTCAGACTCAGAGTGTCATACAAAATGCCGTCGATACGATAGCGAATCTGAATCTTTGCCTCGTAAGGGTGAACGTGAATGTCACTGGCCCTCAACTGCAAAGCACGAAAAAGAATATCATTGACCAATCTGATAACCGGCGGCCGATTCACAACGTCAAGCAGGTCGTCCGACCCTGCCACTTCATCAATGAGCTGGTCGAGATTTTGCGAATCAAGCTCTTCGGCTACCTCCTCGATGACCGTCGTCCTCTGCTCGTAGGCAACATCTATTACTGAGGTTATGGCAGCGCGGGTAGATACTGCCGCCCTGACGGGCAGGCCGGTCATCTTCGAGACATTATCCAGGGCATTTGCATCCAGCGGCCTGGACAAAACCACCGTAAGCTCACCGTCATCGCCTTCGACCTTTATACCGATAAGATAATGATGCTGAGCGTAGGTCGCAGGAACAGCTTCTATGAATTCCACAGGCACGGCCTTTGGAGATATTTCCGAAAGAAATTCCAAGCCAAGCGCCTCGGCAAAGAGCTTCAAAACCACATCTTCGGTAAAGTAAGGGCAGCCAAGCAAAAGCTCATCGAGCCGCAGGTTCTGCTCGTTGTTTTCTTCGAGAAATTTGGCCAATTGCTCAGCGTCAGCCAAACCCGTCCGCTTGGCAGTTTGTATCAATAAATCTTTCATATTTAGTATTTTGCCCCGGATTATACCCAGGATTTGTCATTGCGAGCGAAGCGAAGCAATCTACTCTCTATACTATTCACCAATGACTATCCACTATTTTTCCTCATCAGCTTCGAGAATTTGTAC
>CAZWKM010000218.1:0-4073 GCA_964634165.1 uncultured Pirellulales bacterium
CAAAAAATATGGCCAGACCCATCAGCAAAATGATATTGAGATGCTCAACGCTCTGTGCCAAAATGCCATCTAATAGTTCGGTCATTGCCTATCTGTGTAAAAGAAAAAAAAAGTATTGTTCATCAGGGAAATACGCAATCACTTAAATCAGATGCGTCCTATTGCTTATCTGAAATGAATTTATGCTAACCTCAAAATCTGTTTTGTCAAACCATTTCCGCTAATCTCTTGACCCCCAAAATGCTTTACCTTCCTCCTCTGCTTTCAAAACAAAGGAAAAATGTCCGTCTCCAAAGGACTATTAAGGCATACCTCCCTTTTGTCACCCGTGGTAACTGACGAATCATCCTTACAGAACGGCAAAACCAATAGCCTTTTCTTGTCATAGAAATTGTGCACCAGTGGACGATATTTTGCCGCAGGTTTTAGCCGATATCCAAAAGCGAATGCGGGAAACGGACACCCTTCGAGAAGAAAGACAGCCGAAAACAGATCTGTAGCCGGATTTGCCTTTGAAGCCGTGCAAAAAGTCAGCAATTTGATAGTATAGGGCGTGAAAAATCTTCGAAGAAGATGATAAAAAAGATTTTATTTTCAAGCCAGACTTGATACTCTATTAGATAATCAGGTTCAGCGGCGTAACTGAAGAGGTATAAATGGAAATCCCCATTTGAATAGTGTAAGTGTCAATATGCAAAAAAAGATTTTGAGGTTCATTTATAAGACGCGAGGATTGTTGATGGTCCCGCCGGTTGTTTTTATGGCGCTGTGCAGTTGGAAAGAAATCGAAAATGACGTGTTGATCTTCGGCTTATGTGGAATTGTCTTTGGTGCGGGATTATGCTTGAGGGTATGGTCACAAATGCACTTGCATTACCGCCTAAGAGTCCGCATGATTCTTACCACCACCGGTCCGTATGCCTACATCCGCAATCCCTTTTATGTGGCTAATACGTTGCTGCTGACAGGTGCTGCATTTCTGAGCGAGCTTTTTTGGTTTGCCCCACTTATGCTGGTATATTGTGCCATCGTCTACAGCTTTGTGATTCGCTATGAGGAAGCCAAGCTTCCCAAACGGTACGGGACCCTATACACGGACTATTTCAATCGAGTGCCACGGTGGTTTCCGAAATTGAGATGCTTGCAAAAAAAATCTTCCACTGAAACACGCCAATTTCTCGTCCACAGCCTTTTTGTTGAAATGCACAATTTGCTTTTGCTTATCCCCTTTCTGATTAAGGAAGTGGCTTGTTGAGCTCCGATCGATTCCACTTATAAATGGCTTTGGTAACGCGCCCCCATCTTAGAATAAAAGGTGAAGACGACAAGCGAAACGACAAGAAAAAACAGCTTTAATTGTAAGTGTTTTGGAAAGCGGGAGATAAATTATTCGTCAGACGGTCTTGAAAACCGTTGTACCGAAAGGTGCCGGGGGTTCGAATCCACCACGGCAGAAGTTATGAGTGCATAAGTCACAAATGCAAAACTTACTTTTGCTCTTGTGCTCTTATGTATACCGATTCGACGGTCTTACTTTTTGTCGACCGTAATACCCGGCCAGTCGTCCGTACGGAACGGCGAAGCAGGCAGACTTTCCTTATTATAGAAATTACATACAGGGTTGTCTGCCCAGCCGTATCGCACAGCAGCGGGCCTGGTAACCTTATCACAACTAACCACAACGGTATCACCATCGATTTTTGCATCAGCCCAAACAAATTTGCGGTCGGCCCCGGCAATGGCGAAACCTTTCAATGGCCCGCCCCCACCGGCAACAAGTCCGCCGCCAACGTGGTCAAAATGCAGGATAATCTTATTACCCTCGACCCTCATCGATTTGTAGATAGGCCCGCAATATTCCAGCTTTTTCCCATAGCTCCCGGCCAGGGCCCATAACGCCAGACGCTTACCTACATCCTGCTTATTTTTTGGATGTATGTTGTTGGCCTCTCCGATGTCTATGATTACTGCCATTCCCGTCTTCGGTAGAGCCAAAGTCATTAGCTGCGCTTCTCGCAGCTCCGCCCAGGCACTTTCGGCCGGCTCAGGATTGACGGCCATAAAATTAGCCAGCTGCACGAAAAGGAAGGAAAAATCACCCTGCCCCCAGTCGTTACGCCAGTTTGCAATCATCGCTGGAAAGAGCTTGCGATACTGATATGCCCGCCCGGCGTTCGACTCGCCCTGGTACCATATCGCCCCCTGAATCCCGTACGGAATCAGCGGAGCAATCATAGCATTATACAAACCCGCGGGCGAGTGAGGATGAACCGGCCCCATCGGCGCACGTGGCCTCCGCGGCGGCTTCTTGCCTTCAGCCTTGGCCTTGGCCTTGGCCTTGGCAACAGCCTTCTTCCACTCATTCATCTTCTTCTCATATTCTCTCTTTGCTTGCGGATACTTCGCAACTACATCGGAATACCGCTTCAAAATCGGCTCAAACTCCACATCCGATTCGAGAACATCCTTACTCGTCCACGCCTCGGCCGGGGTGCCGCCCCAGGATGTGTGAATTAAGCCAACCGGCACATTAAGCTCTTTGTGCAGCTTTCGGCCAAAATAGTAGGCCGCCGCTGAAAAACCTGGAACTGTCTGCGGGCTGCACGACGCCCAGCTGCCCACACAATCGGACTGCGGCTGCTCAGCTACTTTTCGTTCAACCGTGAACAACCGAATATTCGGATAATCAGCCGCCGCGATTTCCTGCTCAGCCGTAGCTGAAGACCTCACCGACATTTGCATATTCGATTGGCCGGAACAGACCCAGACTTCCCCGACGACAATATTTTTAATTGTTATTGTATTCTTACCCTTGAAAATCAACTCGTAAGGCCCACCCTGTTTTGGTTCGGGTATCGTGAACCTCCATTTGCCTTCCTTGTCTGCAATAATTCCCCACCCCATACCGTGCTTACTAAAGGTAACACTAATCTTCTCGCCCGGCTCGGCCCAGCCCCAAATCGGCACCTCCATCCCCTGCTGCAGAACCATATTATCACTTATTACCGCCGGCAGCTTAACGTCAGCGAAAACTGCACCGACGTTCACCAACAACAAAACCAAAGAAAGGATTAAAACAGCTCGTTTACCAAAGCCGATTCTCTTGTAACTCATCTCTCCAGTCCTTAATATGCAAAAAAATCCTGGACCTTCTCCAGCCCACCCGTACAAATCTTTATCTTCATCTCAAACCAATATATCTTCAACCGGGCGTGACAGAAGTAAATAATAAACGGTAAATAGGAAATAGTAAACAATAAACAGTAAGAATTTAACTGAGACTTTTTTCGAGCCGTGTGAAATCTTACTACCGCTATAAGTTTAGCGGAGCAGCTATCTGCTCGGCCTACCACTCAAAAACCATAATTTACTGAACTTTGGTTTTGATACTGCCGTAAAAATAATGTAGAATTGTAGCTAAACGGCGATTTTGTAGGAGTAATATAAAAATGTCCGAGAAAAACAAACAAACCCCCGTATCACTGGCGGTCGTTTCTGCAATTGTACTCACCGCAGCAGTGGTCCTGACAGGATGCAAAAAGCAACCTGTCGAACAAACCCGGGCAGAGCGTCAGCACGACAAAACGACACAATCTGAACCCATCGGTGGGAGCCCCGTTAAACCTGCGAGACCAGATACCGGAATTGCAACCGGCTCAAAGGTAGGTTTAAATGGGATTGGTCTCGTGGAATCCTTAACGAAAGACAGCTTTTTACAAAAAGTTTTTAACTATGAGCAAAATAAAGAATGGAAGTTTGAAGGCAAACTGCCCTGCATCATTGACTTTTATGCGGATTGGTGTGCGCCGTGCAAAATGGTAGAACCTATTTTACAAGAACTTGCTCAAGAATACCAAGGTAAGCTCAATATTTACAGAGTAGACACACAAGCTCAGCAGGAATTAGCGGCCGCTTTCGGCATTCAGAGCATCCCCAGCATGCTTTTTGTACCGCTAAATGACAAACCACAAATGGCAATAGGGGCCTTACCAAAAAAAACACTGAAAAAAGCAATAAAGGAAGTGTTGAAAGTTGAATAATGTGGACTTATTCTCTAACCGCTGCTCAGCCTG
>CAZWKM010000219.1:0-4072 GCA_964634165.1 uncultured Pirellulales bacterium
TCGAACGACGAGATACGAAATACGAGAATATGACTGATACAGCTTATCAAAAGTGTATAAATCCGGACTGCGGGGCCCAGTTTGATTGTGGGAAAGCACTGTTCAAATGTCCGTCCTGTGGTGAGCTGCTGGATGCACAGTATAACTGGGACAAAATCGAAGTCCCCAATAAACTCAGTGACTTCGGCAAGCGCTGGGGAAATAGAGACAACCCTCTGGATTTCTCCGGTGTATGGCGTTTCAGAGAACTGCTCAACTTTTGCGACGACAAATACAAAGTAACCATAGGCGAGGGCCAGACAATCCTTCAGCAAAATGACGCTGTCGCCAAGTATGTCGATATGAAGCCGGGGCGTTTATACCTGCAATACGAAGGGCTGAATCCATCCGGCTCGTTCAAAGATAACGGAATGGCGGCAGCGTTCAGTCACGCAAAAATGGTTGGAGCTCGTTCGTGCGCGTGCGCATCGACTGGCAATACTTCCGCATCGGTGGCTCTGTACGCACACAGTTGTGGCCTGAAAGCAACGGTTTTTATCGGCTCAGGTCGAATCGCTTTCGGCAAGCTCAGCCAGGCAATGGATTACGGTGCGCAAACGATTCAAATACAGGGTGACTTCGACGATTGTATGCGTCAGGTCCAGGATGTCTGCACAAAGCTGGGCCTGTATCTGCTCAATTCGCTAAACCCGTTCCGGCTCGAAGGCCAAAAGGCGATAATGTATCGAATCATTGAAGGCCTGGGCTGGCAAGTGCCGGACTGGATAATAGTACCTGGTGGAAATTTGGGCAATTCCAGCGCCTTTGGCAAGGCCTTCTACGAGTTAAAACAGTTAGGGTTGATTGAGCGAATACCGCGAATGGCGATTGTTAACGCTACCGGCGCCGACACGCTGACCGGCTTGGTCAACAACAAAAAGCTCCTCTGGAACAACGGTAGAGTTAATCAGGCGATTATCGACGACTATTACGCAGATTTGACGGCTCGTAACTTTTCGCCGCATACCTGCGCCTCGGCGATAGAAATTGCCCGTCCGGTCAATCTGAAAAAATGCCTGCGAGCTATTGATATATGTAACGGCGTTGTGCTCGCGGTAACCGATGTTGAGATTTGCGATGCAAAAGCGATTATAGGCAAATACGGGTTGGGTTGTGAGCCGGCTTCGGCGGCAACAATAGCAGGTTTAAGGCACCTTAGGGTTGAAGGTCTCATCAAGGCCGACGAGCGGGTTGCCTGCGTGCTGACGGGGCACCCGTTAAAGGACCCCAACGTAACAGTCAACTACCACAAGGAAAAACAGGGTGAATTCAGCAATCCACCTGTAGAAGCACCGAACGACATTGATGAAATAATCAAGCTGTTCGGTTGATTCATTGAACGTTCAGTAAGACAAGGTTTCTGTCACCAGGAAATACCGAAAATTTGCTTTGACATCCTTCAATGGTAGAGTGTATTCTTTGCGACAATGCTCCGAAAGGTCAATAGGCGAAGGTTAAATGACAAATGTCCCAGTTTAATTAAACAAAAGGATAGAATGCGGACCGGAGAATATAAAATCAGGGGAGATTATCATAAAAAACCAGATAAAAACTGGAAATACCTTCCTGTTTACATAGAAAAAATGAAGGTAATTAATGAAATCTTGGAAAAATTTGAGAATGCAAAAATTTTAGATGCGGGCTGTGGTGAAGGAGTTTTAATAGAAAAATACAGGAAAAAAGAATTTAATATTATAGGGCTGGATCTAAATTATTCTTCAGAATATGTCAAAGCCGGGGATATTACGAAAATGCCTTTTGAAGACCAGGAATTTGATTTGGTTTTATGTTTAGATGTTTTAGAGCATATAAGTATCTCGGACCATGAAAAAGCAACTGATGAGCTTTACAGAGTTACCAAAACAGGTGGATTAATTATTTTTGCTATACCTAACTTATCGCATTTTGCTTCTCGAATCAATTTCTTCTTTACCGGAAACTTCTCGAGAACCTCTGATGTTGAAAGACATATCGGTGATAGACCTATAAAAGAATTTATTAGTTTAATTGAAAGTAAAAAACTGAAAATCCTAAAAAGAATTGGCCTTTTTCCAACATTTCCAATAATAAGTTTGCTTACTATAAAGGCACCCTCAAAATCCTTGTCTGTGCACAGAATGTACAACAAAATATTCCCTTTTCCAAATTTATGTTTCGAGAATATTATTACCACAAAAAAAGGGTGACGCTCTCTATTGGCTTTAACCCACAATGCCCTTAATAATGATGTCTCTCTTAAAATAAATAGCAATAATGAGATGAAAACTATATACTCTGGGACCATCGGAAGTGAAACCGGTTGATAACTTAAGGATACTCCAAAATGCAAGACAGCCAAAATGATGCCGGGAAAACGAAGGTCCTTATCATTTGTGGAGTAATGCTTTTTTCTGCGGTAACTGCTTTTTGGACGTTTTCCGAAAGGCCGCTCAGTAATCACGAATGTTATGTTTCAATTACAGCACGCGAGATGCTGAAAAGCGGCGATTGGATTGTGCCGACCTGCAACGGCGAGCCACGTCTTCAGAAAACGCCGCTTTCCTATTGGCTTGTGGCGGGGCTGGCACAACTAACCGGCGAGGTTGATGAATTCACTGCGAGGATGCCGAGTGTTATCTTTGCGGTTCTATCGGTTGCGGCAGTTATATACTTCGTAAACGAGTGGCTGTCCTTCCGCATTGCGGTGCTTTCTGCGGCTGTCTGGGCAACGTCGCTTGGCTATATTCGTTACGCACGCCACGCCCGGCCGGAAATGGTCCTTACATTCTTCGTGACACTGTGCTTTCTTGCTTTCTATTCTGCAATAACAGCGAAAACACGCAAAAGACAAGTGGCCTATATGCTGATTTTCTGGATAAGTTTTGGGCTGGCAAATCTTGCCAAGGGGCCTGCTCCTCTGCCTCTGGTACTGGTGCCGCTTTTTTTCTACGTTGCTGTGTTTCGGCAGTGGAAACAAATACCCAAACTTCTGCCGGTTATCGGGGTAGTCGTTTTCCTGGCTATCGTTTTGCCCTGGCCGCTGGCCGTTGCTTCCAGGATGAATTGGAATCTGGCTATATGGAAATACGAATTTGTTGACCGCTTCTTCGGCACATACGCCTCCGGCCGCAAACCTTTATACTACTACCTGCCGAAAATGTTTCAGTTTATGATGCCCTGGGTGGCTTTTGTGCCGATGGCACTGGCGGCTCCGTTTTACAAAATCTGGGGCGAAAAGCGAAAGACAATGTTATTTCTGTGGGTGTGGTTCGTTGTGGGCCTTGTCTTTATTTCAATCAGCGCCGGCAAACGCCAGCACTATATACTGCCTTTAATGCCGGCGATGGCGATACTGGCCGGCATATTGCTGGAAGATTTAGCGTTTAGCCAAAAGGCCTACACTAAGAATTTCGCTCGCAGTTTACTGCTCTGGCATCTTGTGATATTGACAATAGCTCTCATTGGGCTGCCCATTGGCACGGCGGTAATCAAACGCCAAGCTTTGTATGAATCAATCATCGTAGCCGCAGCAGGAGTGGTTGTGGTCCTGATTGTCGCCGCGTTGTTCAGAGCCGCCAAGACCTCTGGGGCATTTGTGGCTTTGTTTACGGGCATGATTTTGGTAATGCTTTGTTGTGTCAGCTTTGTGAATCCTTACAATCGCAGGTGGCTCTCGAAGCGGTTTACATTAGCTGTGGCGCAAAAGGTACCCGCCTCAGATAAACTGATAGCGTACAAATCCGCTACCGCAAGGTTCATTCACTATTTCGGCAGAGTTGTGCCCAAAATAGGGACGAAATCAGAGGTCTATGAGTTGTACGAGAAAGGCTGGTGGGTTGTGGCGTTCGGCACGTATCTGGACGAACTGCTCGAGGACAACAAAGACCTGGAAATCGTTTATATGGAGGAAAAAGCTGAATGGCACCGATCAACAATCGTAGACGGGGCACTATTGCATAAATCCGGCGGCAATGCTGGAGACGACACAATTTTGCAATAAGGAGCAAAATGGGAACCTTCTGCGTTGTGGTTACTCAACCAAACCGGCAATGAA
>CAZWKM010000220.1:0-4050 GCA_964634165.1 uncultured Pirellulales bacterium
ACTATTCACCAATGACTATCCACTATTTTTCCTCATCAGCTTCGAGAATTTGTACCGGATCCATAGGTTTCGGTTTTATGCCCGGCCAGTCCTCATATTCCTGCATTTCTTTTTCGTGTTTTTCGAATGTAGCTCGGTTCTTTAGTGATACTACCTCAATGTCAGAGGCTCCTTTGGCCTCTTCGCCAGGCCTTAAGATATGCGCCTTAACAAAAACATAAAGCCTGCTCTGGCTGTCCGTATTGGCTGTACTTCTAAACAGTCCTCCGATGAATGGGATATCCCCGAGCAGAGGAACCTTGCTTCCACCCTTGCTCTGACTGAGCCTCTCCAGCCCGCCAAGGATTATAGTGGTACCATCAGGAACGGTTACAGTTGTGCTAACATCACTGGTCACCCTATCAGGTGGTTTTCCAAGGTCTATGGTTTCTTGCGTAATGCGAAAATCAGAGCGTGTCAATGCTATGATGAGCCGAAGGTTAGCGCCTTTACTGATATGCGGCGTAATGTCAAGCGTTATGCCGGCAGAGTAATCTTCAAAGATGGTTTTCTCCACGGTGGTTGAGGTTCCCGTGGTTGTGCCGGGTACTATGCTTGATTCCGTTCTGACGACGTAAGTCGTTTCCTCTGCTGTAATAGTGCCTTGCTCATTGTCGTTAACAAGAAGCTTCGGCCTTGCAAGAATTCTTCCATAATTCTTTTTCTGGACGAGATCCAGGAGAACATTTATATGTTGGTCGCCATAAAAAGCGGTACCCGCACCACCATCGGATTTCAGGTCAATGAACCGGTCCCTGCCGGAAGAGGCAAGGTTACTAATAATATCAGAACTCGTCAGGCCATCGATTATGGTTCCGCTCACGGCGCCGGAAGTATTAATGAGGTTCGGGAAACTGGAGATGATATTGAGGTTATAATTGAAGTCATCGTTCTTGGTGATTTCGACTAATGTTACATCGAGCAGGACCTGGGGGCGATATTCATCGAGCTGCTCGATGAGTGAGCTAATCCACTGCTGGTTCTTTTTACTGGCGTAAACGATGAGAGAATAAGTCTTCGGGTCGGGGATAATAATAATGTCCTCTTCTAATTTCTTGGTTGTTGTTACGATTTTGGCGTCCTTGTCCTGCGTGGCGGTGGTTTCCATAACAAGCTTGTTCAGGGTTGTGCCGAGCTCCTCAGGGTCCTGATTTTCGAGCGGGTACACGACATAGGGGATGACGCCTTGTTCCACCTCGCTGTCCACATAGCTGATAACCATAGCTATCTGGGCGTGCTGCTCGGCCGTTGCATTAACCAGAAGCGAATTCGTCGATTCGATTATCACCACTTGCGGCTCTTCTACAAGAGTTTCTCCTGTTGTTGTTGTTATTCCGGTTCTGGTGGTTACTGGCGTAGTAGGCCTGCTGATTCTGGTGGTGGGTGTGGTTCCGGAGGTTGTTCTGGTAGGCCCCCTCGTAGCTGCCTGACCACCGCTAATTATGTCAAGCTCTCCCAGCTTCTTCATTACCTCCTCGGCATCAACATTCTGGATTTCATATAATCGCAGAGTCCGAAGGTCCTGCTTTTCCACATCAAGAGTATCTATCAGCTCATCAACAATAGCTAATTGCTCTGCAAGTCCTATCATCAGGATGCGGTTTGTTCTTTCGTCGGCATCGAGATACACAGTAGGTTGGGCGGCTGCGGGCGTGGCGGCTGCACCTCTGGCGACCCTGGCCCTCTCGGCGGCGGCCCTGGCGGCGGCCTCCCGCGCTTCTCGGGCCCTTCTGGCGGCTGACGACTCCCCCGGACGCGGTGCCGATGGACGCGGTGCCGCTGCTGCTGCCGTTGGTGCGCCAATAGTAACTGATACAGTCCCTAATTGCTCGGCAAGCGTCTTGATTTTCGGAGCAAGTGCGCCTGCCATCGTGTATTCTAACTGCCTGGACTTGAACTGCCTCGGCTCTCCCGGCTTGTCAATCATCGCCAGAAGTTCTTTTATACGTGCCATACGGTAGGCGTATCCGGTAACGATAAGTTTTTTTGCTTCGGGAATCGGTGTGACACTTACGCCGAGTTTCATACCGGTCAATAGAGTTTGTGCACTGGAGGTATCTATATCTTGTAGCTCAAAGACACGGGTTATGATTATATCCCCAATTTCCATCTTCGCCTGCTCTGACCGCAGAGGTGGGTCAATGTCTATTGCTTTAGCGACGGGAACAACCACTAAAAGATTGTCCTTGCGAGTCATTACAAAACCCTTGAACTTCAGCACAGATTCAAGAAGAGAATACAAATGCTTCACCTTAATCTTGCGAATGGTGATTGTAACCTCGCCTTTCAGGCCTGCTACATCAACTGGGTCGTACATATAGTCGTAACCTAAAAACTTGGACACCAAATCAAGCAGCTGAATGATGTTGATTTTCTCGGGCAAATCCAGCTCAAGCGTTTCATCGCCATTGGAAATGGGCTCCGGCTCAACCACTTCACCCGGCTTCTCAATCTTGGCCACAACATCCTCTTCTGTTCGCTCAGGTTCCCGTTGAACCGGCGTTTTGCCGGACCCTTTGGCAGCAGACTCCAGAGCATTAAGTCTTTCGAGAATAACAGCAAGAGGGTCTGGTTCCTTCGGTTGCGCGCGACCAACAGAAGGCTCATTCGGTTCATCTGGGCCCGGTACGATTACAACGGTGCCTGGTTCATTTGGCTCGGTCTCGACTTGTCGGGATTCGGCTTTTCTTTTCTCCGCCTCGGCAAGCGAACCAAGCAGCTTGTCGAAAAGCTCATCTGATTCGGAGTCTCCTGCCTCGCCCTTAGAATTTAGAATTTTGAGTTTAGAATTCTTAATTCTCAATTCTTCATTCTCAATTCTCAATTCCTCCTTGGCTTTTCCCTTTTGAAGCTGCTCAATAGCGGTAATAATCTTTTCAAGCTGGCTGGCTGGGGCCACAGCTATAACAGCATCATTGTGGATATCAATAATTGCCATGCTCTTTGCAGCCCCCGCTGTTTTGCTTCGCAAAAACGAAGCAGTGGGGGCCGGCGGCTCAGAGAAGGTCCCTATCGATATATTCCCAACTTCTGCCGCAATCTGCTCGTTAGAGGGCAGATTCTTGACCGATGAGGCGGGGAAAATCGCCTTTATAACAAACGGTTCCTTGGCATCAACAAGCTTCAAAATAGCGCTTGCCTTGATTAGCTCACCACGCTGAGCCGTTACTAAAAGCGCATTGGGACCGGGAAGCTGTGAAACCGTGCCTATCTTGGCCTCAGCCAGATACTTCTTGCCCCGCTCGGCTGGTATGTGCCGCAACGAAAAAACCCTGTATCGCGGCGGCCCAGGATTAGCCCGGCGCACATTGAGCCCGCCCCCCGGCTCAATCGGTGACGGGTCAGCAGCCAAAATATAACTGCTGCATAGAAAGAGAGTTACCGCCAAAATAAAACCGACCCGGCTCCAATTGGGGCCGGCCGGGCTCAATTGGCGACGGGCCGCCTTGCGGGGACCCAAAGACTTGCTGTAGCTTAGTTTCGTTGCCATAAGCTTACTTCTCCTGAGAAACTTTAATTCAACAACGTGGTTTTGCATTTATCGGACCCGTCACCTCCACGACATCGGATAACGCCTATACTAATCAGACACAGAAAACACCCAAAAGTTCCTGCTTTCAGGCCAAAAAACCGGCAAAAGCCCAAAGAAATTGATCTGGCCAAAAAGGACATAGACCAATTACACTCAAATTTTTCAGAATCCAAAGATCGCAAAAAGCCGAAGCCTTACCCCGGGGGGCCGCCGCCAGAACAAATTGAATATCAACTATTGCTTGGATGCAGGATTCATATTCAATAGTAAATAGTTCCTGTTACGGAAGTAACATTTTGTCATTCCCGCGAAAGCGGGAATCCAGTTTTTAGGCCATAAACCCCTGCTTTCGCAGGGGTAACATAGCGAAAGAGGCTTTCCGCAACAGATACTAAATAGTCAATGGAAAACTCAGATGTTTTTGTCCGATGTCTGTTTCCCGATGTCGTTTCGGACAACTCCGGTGTTTTTACCGGATG
>CAZWKM010000221.1:0-4046 GCA_964634165.1 uncultured Pirellulales bacterium
GAGTCTTCGTAGTAATAATGCGCGCACGGGATGATTTTCTTCTTAGGCATTTCTTCGCCGTTAAGGTACTTGATAAACGCCTCGACGGTACCAACGGCCATCTTGCGAGGAAATTGCTGGGGCGAGTCGTAGAGCTTTTTCTCGAAGACCGCCTGTTTACCAGCCGGGGAGGCATCGAAAGCTATTATCGTAACCTGCTCTGTCTTGTTCGCCTTGTGAACCGCGGCGTACGCACCGAGTCCCGATGGGTCGTTGATTGCGAATATCCCCACGATATCAGGATACGCCGTCAAGATGTCGGTTGCTACCGCGTAACCATCGCTCCTGTTGCCCTTGCCGGACAGTTCAGTGACAATCACCAACTTGCTGTTATGTTCCTTGAGGTAGTCCTTGAAACCATTGACTCGCAGAATACACGACGTAACCTCAGGGTAGGTGATAATAGCGACCTTGCCCTCATCGCCGGTCACCTTCATCATACTTTCACCTGCCAACAAGCCGCCCTGGTAGTTGTCGCTGCCGATGTGAGAGACTATCAAGTCCTTTGCTTTTTCATCCGTTACCTGGACATCATACGTGAACACAGGGATGCCCGCCTCATGAGCTTTCTTTACACCTTCACCGGCGGCTCTGGAATCGACCGGATTGAGAAAAATGGCATCGTACCCTTGCGCCACGAAATCTGAGAGTTGGTTGTTCTGCTTGGCGGGATCCAGCCCACCGCTCAGCGCCACAACTTCGTATCCATACTTCGCCGCTTCTTCCTGCATGACATTTGCAATAAGCTTGAAGAACGGATTAGTAAGGTCCATGCATGTCACACCTATCTTGCCCTTGAGCTTCGGACTTTTCGAGCATGATGAAACGAGCGCTGCCAATGCAATTCCAAGAACACACCAGGTGACAACACTATTGCGGTTCATAAAATTCTTCTCCTTAAGATTAAGTATCATATTTTCTTCCGCAACAAGCCGGGCAAACTTCCGCCGCTGCGGGCCTTGTCTAACAGTACCGCGCCGAGGATTACGGCACCGAGTACTACCTGCTGGGTATAGCTCTCTATTCCGAGCAAATTCATGCCGTTTTGGATCACCGAGATGATAAAAGCTCCTATGAGCGTGCCTAAGATCCTGCCGGAACCACCGGCCAGGCTCGTGCCGCCGACTACCACAGCGGCGATGACATATAGTTCATACATTACACCGATATTGGGTGTTCCCGTATTGAGCTGTGATGCCTGGATGCAGCCGCCCAGTCCCGCTGCAAGGGAGCTTATAACATAGACGAAAACGATTACAAACTTTACAGGAACACCTGAGAGACGTGCCGCTTCTTCATTGCCTCCGACCGCATAGATATATCGTCCCATGCGCGTGTGTGCCATGAATATATGCGCAGCCACGTAAAGTACAACAAGTAGAATCACGGTATTGGGTGTACCAAGTGAGCGGCCCTGACCCAGCCAGGGAAGGGCCTTGGGTACCTGATAGATTGAAAAGCCCCCGGTAATCATGAAAGCCAAACCCCGAGCCATCATCATTATGCCCAGTGTTGTTATGAATGGTGCTACCTTGAAGCGGGCGACGACAAAGCCTCCAAGTCCTCCAACGATGCCACAGGATAGAATTCCGACAAGAAATCCGATGAGGACTACCCATCCCGGGGCCTGCAGTCCGCCCATTTTTTTCATAAGCAGGGTGCCTATTACGGCAGAGAGTGCAATCAGGCTGCCAACGGAGAGATCAATGCCCGCCGTTATGATTACCATGGTCACGCCGATAGCGATGATAGCGATAACCACGATCCTGTCCACTATCGCGAGCAGGTTTGACCGCTTGAGAAAGTCCGGCCACAAGTAGGATTTAGGTGCCAACACCTTACAGCCGGAGAACTCCGGGTATTTATCAGGGATCTGTTCGATCACTCCCCACTTTGTTACGTTACCACTAGTGGCAATTGCAGCGAGTCCACCTCCTTCGGCCCTGATGTCATCCAGCGCCAGCAGTAGGTCGCGTGGAACGCCGACCACTACTTTCGTGTTGTTGAATCCCTCTTTTACCAGCTCTTCGCCCAGCTTTTCAACGAACGATGCGGAGTCCTTGTTGACCGCACCAACTACCAGGATGATGTCCGACTTCTTGAACTCGTTGTTGATCTGCTCGATTAACCGAGCTGAAGCGGCGCTGCCTTCAGGAATTTGCTCTTTCAATGTCAGAACACTGAACAATACGCACAGTAATAACAGGACAAGGAACATTCCATAATCGCTTAGCAGCTTTCTTGTCATATTTAACTCCTGTCAATATCAGGCTATTGCCATCGACAAGATATGTTCCTGGGTGGTGTTTTCCACGTTGGTGATTTCTCCCTTGATTCTGCCTTCATGCATTACAATGATGCGGTCGCTCATGCCAAGTATTTCAGGTAGCTCGCTGCTGATCATGATGATGGCTTTGCCCTCGTCGGCCAGCCGGTTCATCAGAAGGTAGATTTCATATTTTGTCCCAACATCAATTCCCCGCGTAGGTTCGTCGAAGATCACGATATCGGCGTTGCGTGCCAGCCATTTCGCAAGAACCACCTTTTGCTGATTTCCCCCAGACAGATTCATAGCGAGCTGCTCGTGGCTGGAAATCTTGATTTTCAGACTCTCAACGAAACCAGAGAATTCCTTCCGTTCTCTTCGTTGGTCAAGGAACATGCCGCGGACAAGCCGGTCTAAGTTGGGCAGACCAAAATTCTCCCGGCACGAATGAATCAAAACCAATCCCTGCCCCTTACGGTCTTCGGTGAGCAGACATATACGGTTACGTATAGCATCACCGGGTGAACGGATATCCGTCTTTCTGCCATCAATGAAGATGCGTCCTTTGTCCGGTTTATCGGCGCCGAAGATCAGGCGCACCGTCTCGGTCCGACCGGCCCCGACGAGTCCCGCAAACCCCAGGACCTCGCCGGCCCGTATGCTGAAACTCACGTTGCGAACCGCTCTGCCTCGGCAGAGCTCCTCGGCCCGCAGGCGTTCACGGCCCGGGCGGGCTGCGCGTTTTGGAAACTCGGATTCGATAGGACGCCCAACCATCATCTCGATAAGTTTCTCACGAGTGATGTCATTGATGTCCTGCGTGCCCACGTGTTCTCCGTCGCGAAGAACCATTGCCCTATCGGCCACTTCAAATATTTCGTCGAGACGATGACTAATGTAAATTATGCCGAGTCCGTGGGACTTGAGGTCCCGGATGATGGCGAACAGGTGTTCCACTTCCTGAGTGGTGAGTGTGGCTGTGGGTTCATCCATGACGATTATCTTTGCGTTAACGGAAAGCGCCTTGGCAATCTCCACGGTCTGCTGCTGAGCCACAGTTAGCTCGCTGCAGCGGGCATTGGCATCAATATTGATTCCGATTTTCCTGAATAGCTGCAGAGTTTTCCGGTGTTCATCGGCGGCCCTGACAAAACCCATTCTGGTTTTCTCCCGTCCAAGGAAGATGTTCTCCCGCACGGTAAGATCGGGAATCAGGTTGAACTCCTGGTAGATGATCGATACGCCGGCCTGCTGTGCGGCGGTTGGAGAGAGGATGTGAGCTGATTGGCCTTCTATAAGAATGCTTCCGGAGTCTGGAAGATGCGCGCCGCCAAGTACTTTGATAAGGGTACTCTTGCCGGCGCCATTCTCGCCAACGAGCCCCAGGACTTCGCCGCTGCGCAGTTTCATGGAGACGTTCTTCAGTGCATGCACGCCGGGAAACGATTTATCGATATGGCGCATCTCCAAGAGGAGCGAATTGCATCGTTTCGGATCTTTTGCCATCATAATCACCAGGTAAAGCACCGGCTCTGCCGGAGAACTCGCACAGGTCAACCCGGCAGTTTGCCCTGGGCAAACTGACGGGTCCAGAAAATACTAACTCATTCAACATAGAAATGCAAGTACACGTCCTGTCCTCCATGATGCTGGGCCGGTCAAGCTAAAATCCACTTTGATTGATTCAATCCTTTATTGGTGGTTAGTGGACCGACGACTTTGCTCCTATCAAGAACACACC
>CAZWKM010000222.1:0-4040 GCA_964634165.1 uncultured Pirellulales bacterium
ATCCCTACGGGTGAGCTTCTCGGAATCCTCAAACCGGGGACCAATCCCCCCGCCCCCGTTTTTAGCTCAAAAACAAATATCACTACGAAAAAAAACCCGAAAAACTTCCAATTTCCCCAAATTTTTGATAATTTCTGTTGTAAATTTTGTTGGTACCATAGTTATATGAGCTATTAGCTGGATGAACGCTTAGGAGAAAAGACAGATGGAAAATAATCGACGTCAGTTTCTGAAAATGGTAGCTGCCGGAGCGGCTGCGGCGACGCTGCCCGCCCCGCCCCTCGGAGGGGCTGGGCCCGCCTACGCACGTAAAACAGGGAAACAACAGAACTTACGCAAATCCGTAGCGCAGACGGTTCTGCCGCGCTGGCGAGGGTTCAACTTGCTGGATATGTTCACAATGCGAAGCAAAGGCAATTTCCAGGAAGATGATTTCCGGTGGATGCGCGACTGGAGCTTTGACTTCGTTCGTTTACCGATGTGCTATCGGCTGTGGATAAAAGACGGCGACGATTATAAAATCCACGAGCCGATGTTAAAAAAGCTCGACCGGGCTGTGCAGCTCGCCGGTAAATACGGCCTCCATATCAGCCTGAACTTTCACCGTGGCCCGGGATACTCGGTGAACAGGGAGTTTATTGAGCCGCATAACCTCTGGAAGGACGCCGAGCCGCTCAAGGCCTTCTGCTTCCACTGGCAGATGCTGGCGAAGCGCTATCGTGGCATTTCAAAGGACAAGCTCAGCTTCGATTTAATCAACGAGCCGGCGCCGGAATTGGCTGACCTCGGAATCGGCCAGAGTACCCGGGCATATCAGCCTATGTTCGTTAGCCATTATATGGCCTCGTGGGTTCGCGGCGATAGATTCCCTATGCCTACCTGGCCCGGACACGGCTGGGACCGCAAACGCCTCCAGCAGCACTACCAGAAATGGGCTGACCTTGCGAAAAAAGGTGTGGGCGTACACTGCGGGGAAGGTGGCGCTTATAACAAGACGCCGCACAAGGTGGTTTTGGCCTGGCTGCGCGACGTTCTGGAGATTCTTACCGGCCACGGCATCGGTCTGGCGCTTTGGAACTTCCGGGGGTCATTCGGCATTCTCGACTCCGGCCGAAAGGATGTGAAGTATGAGGACTTCCACGGCCACAAGCTCGACCGCAAGTTACTGAAACTGCTGCAGGATTTCAAATAGTCAGGCGTCTGGACTGGTTGCTGAAGGCTGAGAATCCTCGCCTTCATATTGGAATACATCTTCTATGCGTATTCCAAAGGTGCGGGCTATTTTGAATGCCAGAGGCAGCGAAGGTGCGTACTTGCCGGCTTCGATGGCGATGATGGTCTGGCGAGTTACGCCTACCTTGTCAGCCAACTGCTGCTGGGTCATTTCGCCGTTTTCAAATCGCAGCCGGCGAACCTGGTTCTTGATGGTTCGACTTCGCTCACCAGAACTTTCACTTTTCGCCATCTTTGCCTCCCCAGCTATACTGAATAAGGGTTGTTGCAAAGTACACCAGCGAGGAAATAACAAACACGAAATGAAGTATAAGGCCCAGAGCGATAATCGGAATTGAGCCTTCTTGACCAACAACCACCCAAGAAATTATGAATGCAGCAATTAGCAAAATCCAAACCGTAAAATACGCAATAACCAAGGCCCTTTTCTTAATGAGCTTGTCACGCTCATCAAGGCGAACTTCAAGCTGGCTTTGTTTTTTTCGGTGAAGAATAAATAATGTTATTCCCATAAGAAGCGGAATTAGCATGACCCAAGGCGACCCAAGTAGCCATGCCTTCCTTGCCATGACGAGCCTCTCAATAACTACATACGCAGCTACGGCAAGAAGTAGTACGAACGTTACTAAATTGAACCAAGCCCCTTTCTGCGTTTTATTCATTATTTTTCTCCTTTGCTCCCCGGCCGTACTGAACTATAACAGCTATTGACCAGATTAACCTTAATGAAATTCCACATCCAACGAGCGCCCCGCCAAGGTACATAACATGAATGCTGCCGTTTCCAATAGCGAGTATTGGTATAATGCAAATCAAGATGAAGGCATACCAGAAAATAACAAATGATATTTTTGTTGCACGATTCATTATATTTTCATCACGCTCATCAAAATCAATTTCTCCTGGTTTTAGCGGGAAGATCACCCTGTATAAATGTACGAACACAAACAAACAAAAAGGGATAATAGCACTAAACTCTTTACCCCGGAAGTAAAGCGCTGCTATCAATAAAGTAACTGCAGCGAAAAGTGTTGCTGTAATAATCACGATCAACTGATACCATGCGTGTTTTAGAACTCTATTCATGATTTTTCTCCTTTCCCCCTCCAGCCGTACTGAACCAGAATTGCTACTGAGGTCACAAAGAACGCGCTGAGAGCAACTCCCATAAATATGTTAGGCAGCCAGGTAACCGATATTGAGGCCTTCGGCCCAAGAATGGAAAATGGAATCATGCAGGCCAAGCCGACGAATAAATATGATGTGGCAAAACCCGCCAGAGCAGCCCTTCTTTTAATCAGTTTATCTCGTTCATCAAAAGTAACCTTGCCTTTATCTTTGCGAAAAATTAAAGGCGAAAACCCTCCAAGGCCAGCGATACCCATAAATCCGAGACCTGCAAGCGCTTTCGGCATTCCAAGTTTGACATACAATATCGCCACTGCTATGCAACTGAGGATAAAGCCTAATGATATTGTAATTACGAGAGACCACGCTATTTTCTGTACTCTATTCATCATGATTCCCCTTATTTCATTACAATTATCACTTATATGTAAACTATATCGTACATAATGTAAAACAAACCTTACTATATGTCAAGTAAAATTTACATTTTTTTGCAAACTTTTTCAAAAGTGAGAGGTGAAAGAATCTCCTGCTCAAACTTCCTGCATATTTCCGATATATACCTAATAATGACGATTATTGATTTGCAAACGAGACAATGTCCATTTTGTGCCGAGACCATTCAGGCCCGGGCGATTAAGTGCCGATTCTGCGATGAATTCCTTAACAGCGGCAGGGCGAGAGCTTTGGAAGCCAGCCCAGAATCGAATACACAGTCGTCCGAGGACGAAGAGACTGATGATAACGTCCTGTTTGAGGGTAGGCCATCTCTGTGGGGGATGACTGGGGCGGTAATCAAGGGGCTGTTCTTTATTGTTGTGGCAGGCCTTTTGGTAAAGTTGCCTCTCGAACACCTGCTGGGTTTGAAACTTACCGAAAACCAAGCCCTGGCGTTCGGCCGATACAGGGTTATTGCCGGTGTGGCGCTTGCAGTACTGGTAATGCTTTTTCTTGTGATAAAGATGGTCATGCTCAAGATGATCTATTATGAGGTTACAGCCGAGCGGATCGAGTGGAGCAGAGGCATCTTCGACAGAAGGGTTGACAATCTGGATATGTTCCGGGTGATTGACCTGAAGATGCGCAGAACCGTGTTCGACTGTATTCTTGGGATAGGTACCGTGGGTTTGATAACAACTGACAAGACGGACCCGGAGTTCGTCTTCGAGAAGATACGGGATTCGCGCAGACTCTACGATATTATCAAGAAGGCCAGCCTTGAAGCAGATAAACGAAGCGGCGTCATACACGTGGAATAGGTTGGTTTGCAGGTGCTTTTGGTCAGAGACTTTTGCGATGAATTAGCGTTGCGTGTTCGTGTTTAAGTAACTTTGCTTTTAATTCCTTTCCGCCGGTGGCGGAGAAGCCGCCGATTTTGCCGTCGCAGCGGATTACCCTATGGCAGGGGACAATCAAGGGCAATGGATTTTTGGCCAGTGTGGTGCCGACGGCCCTGGCAGCGGCGGGTCGGCCTAATTTTTTCGCTAATCCCGAATAGCTTATTGTCCGGCCAAATCCGATATTTCTGCAGGCGGTTAAAACCTGTTTGGTAAATTCAGTAACTCTTTGTATAGGTAGAACGTGGGTGGATTTTGCGTTAGCTATCGTTTGTGGATTCCCGCTTGCGCGGGAATGACAAAAAGCGCGGGAATGACAAAAAGCGCGGGAATGACAAAAAG
>CAZWKM010000223.1:0-4020 GCA_964634165.1 uncultured Pirellulales bacterium
GGAATGTCCTTATGGCATTGGCAGCCGGTGCGGCATCATTCGGAAGCGTCTGGAGCCTCTGGTCGAAGCTGCAGTGGCTCGGCATCGGACTGCTGGTCGGCTTTATCGCCCTGTGCGTTGTGGTGCATTTCCTCCGTCCAAAGCGATTGAGAGCATGACGACTGAGCAATGGGAAAAATTACTGGCTGTGCTAAACGGCGAACTGGTTGAGCCGATGCCGGTGGGCTTTATAATTGACAGCCCCTGGCTTCCGGGCTGGGCGGGGGTGTCCATCATTGATTATTTCTCCAGCGAACAGATGTGGTTCGATGCCAACCTTAAGGCCGTCCGGCAATTTCCGGAAGTTATGTTTTTGCCGGGGTTCTGGGCTGAGTTCGGTATGTGCACGGAGCCGTCCGCCTTCGGCTCGAAATGCTCCTGGCCGGAAAACGAACTGCCCTACGCCGAAAAAATCATTACGGATATTCAGGGAGTACATTCGGTCCAAAAGCCCAACCCAAAAACGGACGGCTTGCCGCCATTTGTCCTCAATCGCCTCAAACACTATCAAGGCCAAATCGAACAGGCGGGCCACGCCATTAAGTTTGCGGTGTCGCGCGGGCCGTTGAACGTGGCCGCGTTCCTTATGGGCAGCACGGAATTCCTCATGGCCATCCGCACCGATACCGACGAAACCCACAAGCTGCTCGGGATTGTAACGGATTTCATCATCGACTGGCTCGGGCTCCAGGCCGAGACGTTCCCGTCCATCGACGGCATATTGGTCCTCGATGACATTGTGGGATTCTTAGGAGAGGACGATTTCAAGGAAGTGGCGCTGCCCTATCTGGCGCGCATTTTCCAATCGCTCGACGTCACCGTGAAATTCTTTCACAATGATGCCGCCGGGCTGGTATGCGCGCCGTACCTTCCTCAAATCGGCGTGAACCTGTTCAACTTCAGCTTCCTCCACACCCTAACGGAGATGAAGGAGCTCACGGCAAACGCCGTCACATTGCTCGGGAACATCCCCCCGCGGGATGTCCTTGCGGCGGGCACGCCCGAGGACGTGCGCAACAGCGTCAAAGCAGCCCTCGATTCGGTAGCGGACAGGAGCCGGATTATCCTGTCCTGCGGCGGGGGTATGCCCCCCGGCGTTTCGACAGAGAACATCGAGGCCTTTCTGTCAGCAGTTGAATAAATATCATCCAGCTTGACATTTATCGGCCCTGCCTGCAATGGTCATTTTGGTTACACATGTTTCCTGCCATGATTTTGTCGATATCCACAAAATCAGTTGACTTTTTCGCCAAGGGTGGTTACTTTATGACAGTAAAGTCAGGTATGGCTGCCAATTTAACCAGCAAGCAAAGCCAATACCTGAATTTCCGAAAAAGAAAGTGTTAGGAAATGCTATTCCATGATTGATATAGAAAAAATCAAACCAGAGATTGAACGGGTATGTCGGCGTTTGCCGGTCAAACGACTAGGCCTGTTTGGTTCTGCTTTGAGCCAGAATTTCTCTCAAGGTAGTGACGTCGACGTTCTGGTGATTTTTGATTCGGGCGAAAATATTGACCTTTTCGACAAGTACTTTGAATTAAAAGAGCAATTAGAAGAAATATTTAAACGAGAGGTTGACCTCGTTGTTGATAGAAAATTCAGAAACCCTGTCTTAAGAAAATCTATTGACAGGACAAGGACCGTCATTTATGAACGATGAAACAAGAAAAAATCTTATTGATGTCCTTCAGGCAGCCGAGGAGATACAAAATTTTGTTCACGGAATGGATTTCAAGGCATATCAAAACAAGCCTGTTGCCAAAAGAGCTGTCGAAAGAGACTTTGAAATTATTGGAGAAGCTCTTAACAGAATTAAGGACACAGATGACGAATTACTGGAAAAGATTTCCGAGCATCACCGCATCATAGGGTTCAGAAATATCTTAATTCACGGTTATGATATTGTTGATGAGGCCATTGTATGGCAAGCCGTTACAAACCACCTGCCGATTCTAATCAGAGAAATAAAAGAAATACTGAGCACCTGACAAACATGCCGGCGGCAATCTAAACCCCCTAAACGCTGTACGCTATTAAAATTCTTCGTGAACTTCGTGTTCTTCGTGGTGAGCTAATTTTTCTGCTTGGTGAATATGGTTTATATCATAACAGAGGCAGTCGAAGGGAAAAGAACTCGGATATTCAGTTAGACCCGGAAGGATTAAGAAACAGGTAGACTTTGTTTGTTTTAACGATCTTTGTATGTTATTATGGGACAAAAGTTGAGATGTTTGCACCAGTGGTTTGGTTTTGCGAAAAAGAAAACAATAATATTTTTTTGAGAAGAGTGTAAAGATGGAAAGCAAATCTGAGCTTGAAGTTTATAGAATGTCCTTTAATGGACAACTTTTGAAACGTGGCTTCTGGCTTTATGTTTGGAAGATATCTACACCAAGAGGGAAGTGTCTGTATGTTGGTCGTACTGGAGACAGTTCCTCTCCGAATGCAGCGTCACCCTTTAATCGGATAGGACAACATCTTGACTCACGCGAAAATGCAAAAGGAAATACAATGGCAAAGCGTCTACTTGAGAAGGGCATTAAACCTTCGGATTGCAAATTCGAGATGTTTGCCATCGGCCCTATCTTTCCCGAGCAAAGCTCGTGGGAAAAGCATACTCCTGTTCGTGATACAGTTGCTGCTCTTGAATTTGCTTTGAGCGAAGAATTAAAAAAGAGAAAGTATATGGTGCTTGGTACACATACTTCCAAGAAATCGCTAAACGAACATTTATTTGAAAAAGTGCTCGAAAAAATTAATGACTACTTTCGATGGAATTTGACCAGCTAATTGTTAGAATAGTGCGATGGTGTTGAGAAGAAAAAGGCAAGGAGATACGTTATGACACTTGGTGAATTAGCATTTGCGTGCTACATATTCGATAAAATCAATAATGGTGAATATGCGAACTTTCTGAAAGCAGCCAAAAGTCTTGATCTCAACAAAGGCGAGGATTGTGTTATTTTCATCAAGCTTTTGAACCGTCATTGGGGTTGTCGGCGCCCGGAAGTATCTCACGAAAAAGCTGGTAGGAAACTAAAAATATGGCATAAGAAGTGGGCTGAGAGACTGTTCGGCAAGAATAAGAATCTGTATAAACTGAAACAGAACGATTTGGATTTGGCAGCTGCGGCATATGAAGAACTTTTGCAATGTAAGGTAAAATACGCCACTAAAAAAAATGGGGAGTTACGCTCAATTTCGTTTGGCCCCACGACTGCTGCGAAGATACTATTTTTTTTAAGACCCAAAGACCTTCCTCTATGGGATAATGCTATTAAGGACGAACTCATTCAGCGAAATTCAATCGACGGTTCTGGTAGAGCCTTATACAAAGGCTACCTAAAACACGCAAAACACGTCGTTCTTGACCTCAGAAAAGACTGTGAAAAACATGGTTTTGAACTGGCGGAATTGCCCCGAAAATTACATAAGCCAGCCTACATCACCATACCGAAACTTATTGATGAGTATTACTGGATTACGATAACACGAAAAATAGTTCCTCCAGCGAGAGAGGTCTTGCAGTGCTGGCTCAAGTGGTATAATCGAGAACCAAGGGATTGAAATTATTGTTTACCCGAACCAGCTACGCTCTTACTGCTCGGCTTGGGTGGTTTGGCTTTACAAAGGAAACACAGGGCAAAATAGCTTTGAGTATTGATCCTTTCTTTTTTTTCTCGCTCTTTTCACGTTGAATCGCTTCGGATTCTCTCCAGAATTTTCATTACCGATACAAGTTGTTCTCTCTTTTTTACTTAAACTGTCCTTCTCGTATCGAAATCCCTGTTCCCCTGATATCCCTTCTGTCTTCTGACTTCTGACTTCTGACTTCTGACTTCTGACTTCTGTTTTCCCTTCGTGTTCTTCGTGCCTTCGTGGTCAAAGCCCTCCGCGTAATTTATGCCATAGGTATCCGTGATTAAAAATCAATCAAATCTGCGGGTAGTTGTCGACAAAAATCGAAAAATCTAAAAA
>CAZWKM010000224.1:0-3994 GCA_964634165.1 uncultured Pirellulales bacterium
GAAGTTTTTTCCGATATAAACCCCCGCATACGAAAGAACAAAGGTTACCGCTCCAATGATAATTACGGTGATTGCTATAGAGCTTGTCAGGAGAAAAGAAAGAGTTATGCCCACTGCAAACGCATCGATACTGGTAGCCACCGCTAATGCTAAAAGCATCGAGATGCGCAGCGAATTAGAGCGCTGGTGAACCCGTTTGATTTTGAAAGACTCGTAAATCATTTTACAGCCTATCGCTGCGAGCAGACAGAACGCTACCCAGTGGTCGTAATCCTGGATGAATTTCCTTACGGTCATACCGGTGAGCCAACCTATTACGGGCATAGCGGCCTGAAAGCCGCCGAAAGCCAAGGCCGTTCTAAAGGCATGGCCAATTCCCGGCTTCTTATATACCGCTCCAATGGTGACGGAAACCGCAAAGGCGTCCATCGCCAGCCCAAGAGCTATAACTACAATTGTCAGTAGATTCACCTGGACCGCTCAAAAAATACAGGCTTCTGTTTGCCTCTTACAAAGTTTGGTTTTACCAAGCACAGACAAAAAGAGGAATAAATTCGATTTTACTGCCATTTTCGCTAACGGTAAACAGTGAAGTCCTATAAATTATACCTGCAGTGCAAATACCGACGGAGGTCTGAATGATTGCATTTTACTAAGGAAAAAAGGTGATGAAGAGATATGTATGTTGTGTGCTCTGCGGACTGCTCTCGATGATGGTGGCCGGCAAGGCGCGGGCAGATTGGCGGGTCTGGACACTAACAGCGACCAAACGCGTGCTGCGTGATGACCCGGCGGGTACCGGCACTTCCGTTAAACTTGAAGCGGCCCGAAATGAATGGGAAAGCTTCCAGATTCTGCTGCGGTCAGAGGTGGCGGTGAAGGCAGTTAACGTCGAGGCCGAGGCCGAGAAAGTGCTTCTGCCGCTGGCGGGCTCCTGGTTCCAATGAGAAACGAACCCCATCACCTACCAAAAGGCTCGGGCCGGGTTGGCCGAGATGATTGTCGCCGCCAAAAAATCTTGATGCTCAATTGGAATCAACTCTTTTTAGCATCTCGAAACAAAAGCGTATTGAGGGAGTTTTATACAGAGTGTACAAATAACCCCGATATGAACTTAAAAGATTTGAGCGCACAAAAAAAGACCTGAAGCTATCTCCAGGTCTTAATAGCGGGGGCAGGATTCGAACCTGCGACCTCCGGGTTATGGGCCCGACGAGCTACCAGACTGCTCTACCCCGCGGTCAATTGGTTAAATGGTGAGTGGTTAAATAGTAAATTACCAGTTACCAATCACCAGCGTAAAAACTAAGATACCACAAATGCCATTTTTTATCAAGAGCATTAAGGCCTGAAATTATAGATTTTCGCGAATCTTTGCGGCGATTGCTTCAATCTTACCGGCCTGATATTTATAAGCCGGCCAGCGGTCAAAGACGCCATCGCCGGCTTTGCGAGGAATTATATGAAAATGTAAATGCTCAACAAGCTGGCCGGCCGCCCTGCCGTTGTTGCACAATACATTATAACCGTCAGAATTCATCGCAGCCGATACAGCTTTAGCGATTTTGCCCAGACACGAACCGACCTGACCTAAAAGTTCACCGGGACAATCGTGTAACCTTTCAAAGTGCTGTTTGGGAATTACCAAGATATGGCCATCACTTATAGGGCCGATATCCAAAAAAGCAAGGACGACTTCGTCTTCGTAAATCTTTGTAACCGGAACCTGTCCAGCTACCATCTTACAAAAGACACAATCATCCACACTCATTTTAGGGTTATCCTCCAAAGGATAGGTTACTACTGCCGGTCGGCTTGCTCTTCCTGGCTGCTGTCTTCGGTAATCTCTTCAGCTACGGCAATTTCTTCGACTTCGACAGCTTCTTTGGCCTTTTTGCGAGAGCGCTTTTTTGCAGCAGCCCTGGTTTCTTTCTTTGAGCTCTCGTCCTTGCCTATGAGCTGCAGCAAGACGAGCTGGCCGTTATCACCCACCCTCCTTAATGACAGACGTATAATTCTCGTATAACCGCCGGGCCTATCAAGGTATCGTGGGCCAAGCTCGCTAAACAATTTTCCGATTATCGTGCCTTTCCTGACAGCTTTGCCGTCTTCATAACTGTAGATGACCCGATTGCCGAGCAGGGCGATGGCCCTTCGTCTGGCCGACAACGTGCCTTTCTTAGCCAGTGTAATCAACTTTTCGGCAAAGGCCTTTACCTCTTTGGCCTTTTCGATTGTCGTTGAAACCGTCTCGTGCTGGAATAGCTGCGCGACCAAATTTCTTCGCATAGCCAGACGATGTTCACGTGTTCGACTTAACCGGCGTCCTGCTACTCTATGACGCATACGTTCAAATACTCCTTCTTTTATAGCTCATCAGATGGTTATTTCCTGTTTGCGCAGGAATGACAATACCATACGCTATTCGCCGTCTATATCCGTCATTCCTAAAGACAAACCTATATCGGCGAGTTTTCTTTTGATTTCCCGCAGAGAAGTTTTACCGAAGCTGCGAATTTTTAGCAAATCGGCATCCGTCATTTTCACTAACTGGCCGACCGTTTCCATTTTCACTGATTCGAGACAGTTACTCGCTCTTACCGACAGCTCCAGCTCCTGAATGGGGATTTTTAGTTTTTCGACCAATTCCTCATCAACTGTTTCTACTTCGGGCACTTTTTTGGCAATCTGAGCGGCAATGGTTTCTTCTCCAATCTCGAAATATTGTACGAACGGATTGATGTGCTTTCGCAATATCTTGGCGGCCTCTACCAGCGCCATTTCAGGCGTGATTGTTCCGTTGGTCCAAATCTCGAGAATCAGCCTGTCATAATTGGTCCGCTGTCCTACTCGAGTGTCTTCGGTTGTGTAGCGAACTCTCGTAACCGGCGAATATACGGTATCGAGCAGTACCCTTCCGATTTCCTGGTCGAATCTGTCTGCAGCAGTGATTCGTTCGGAAGCCGGCAGATAACCACGTCCGTTCTCAACTACCATTTCCATTTCAAAATTTACATTTTCAGTCAAAGTGGCCAACACCATATCTTTGTTTATCACTTCTATAGCCGGGTCTGCAACTATATCGGCTGCAGTTATAACCCCGGCCTTTTTTGCCGAAACCTTCATTGTCTTGGGGCCGTCGTCGTGGAGCCGAATGACAAGATTCTTGACATTCAAAACGATATCGGTGGTATCCTCCATCACCCCCTTTATCGAGGAAAATTCATGGTCGACGTTTGCTATTTTGATGGATGTTACGGCACTGCCTTCCAAAGAGGAAAGCAACACACGTCTGAGGCTATTACCGATAGTAGTGCCGAAACCGCGCTCGAAAGGCTCGATAAAGAACCGACTATATTTATCGCTCGATACCGTCGTGTCTTGTTCAACACGCGTCGGCAACTCCAAACCACGCCATGTAACTCGCATATAGGCCTCCCAAATAAGTAAAAACTTAAAGCTAAAATCGAAAAAACATAATTAAAAATTCGAAACCTTTAAATTTTACGCTGTGGTTTTACATTTTTCGTTTTATGTTTTTAGTCTTCTACTATCTCGAACAGAACTCTACAACCAACTGCTCCTCGACAGGAATCTGAACATCACCTCGGGTTGGCAAAGCAACAATGGCGGCTTCGGGTTTTTCACGGTCCAATTGCAACCAGCTTTGTGTGGTAAAATTCGGGTTACTTTCCAACTGCTGCTTTACTTCTTTGACACTTTTTTGTGAACCTTTGACTGTTATCCTGTCACCGATTTTTGTAGTATAATCGCCGATATCAACCTTGCGTCCGTTTACATAAATATGGCCGTGAATAATCAGCTGTCTTGCGGCCTTGCGCGACGGCGCAAAATTCAACTTATATACCACATTATCCAAACGTCTTTCCAACAATTGCAGGAGGGTCTCGCCGGTATTGCCTCTTATCTTCTCGGCTTTGTGAAAATACCTCATAAACTGTCGCTCAAGCAGTCCATAGTATCTCTTGACTTT
>CAZWKM010000225.1:0-1662 GCA_964634165.1 uncultured Pirellulales bacterium
TCAGCAATGTTTTGCATTATGGACAGCAGAGATGAAGAAAGAGCAAGGGAAAACACACGCAAACTCGAGCAACAAATCGGTTGCAAAAGCATTATCGTGAATAACAATAGATGGTGAACTTTTAAGCGAGGCAAAGAAAATGGAAATCAGTGAGGTCAGAGTCAAATTAGTAAACAACAAAGATGACAGATTAAAAGCTTTTTGCTCAGTAACGATGGACAATGAATTCGTGGTTCGCGATATCAAGGTCATCGAAGGCACGAGCGGTTATTTCGTCGCTATGCCTTCGAGAAAAATGAGCGACCATTGCGACAAATGCGGGGGCAAAAACCATCTCAGAGCCAAATTCTGCAATAATTGTGGAGCAGCGCTTTCGGAAAACCGGGCAAAGAAGGACTTCAAAGGCAGAATGAAACTGCACGCCGATATCGCCCATCCGATAAATGCAGAATGCAGGCAGAGAATTCAGGAAAAAGTTATAGCCGCTTTCAAAGAAGAGCTGGAAAAATCAAAGCAGCCGGGCTATAAGCCGGTCGAAATGGATGAGCCGGACGATGAAATTCCTGAAGTAATTTCGTAGTTAAAGAAACCCCATTATTTGATAAGGTCCTCAAGGGCCTTATCGAGAGCAACATCCAATCGCTCATTGAGATTGTATTTACCTTCGGTAAGCTGCCGGCGGACGTTAAGAACCTTCTCCGTCCGAACTCCCGGCAGCGAAGCAATCTTCTTTAACACCTGGCCAATGGGTGTACTGTTGATATTTTCAAGTATCTGCTCCATAATCAAATCCTTATCTGGAGCCAGATCCTCATTAGCAGGGTCGTCCTGTCGATTCTGCCCCCCAAAACGGTCGCTGGAATCGAAATCTGGCATCTGAAATACCTTGACAGACCAGCTACGGACAAAAGCATCCATCCTTTTGTCCAGGAGCATAGAACCACTATATATTGTACACCCCCTAAATCCTTTCGAGGGTCGAAACAACCTTGTAATACTGATATCGACAGGAACAGCCGAAAAACTTTAGAAAAGTTTGGTTTTTACCTAACCGCCACAAAGACATAAAGTTACACCAACTTGTGGCAAAATACGGCTTATCAATGTCAAAAACAAGCCTTTAAAAAACCCATTTTTCACATGAAAACCACCTACAGAAGTCCATCTGGGAAAACCGGGCAATATACTATATATAGTGATAGCCAAAATTTTTAAGAATAAAAAGGCGAAATGTTAAAATTGAATTAGCAGGCAAGCTGCAACCGGCTGGTTTCAATAGTTATATTTGAATTCCAGGTCCACATCCCATCTATCAGGGAAGCCTTCCTTTTTCTTGAGTTTTTTGAGTTTCTCACACTGCAAATCTGCCCAGTGGAGCTGGATCGTCGAGAGAAATTTGGCAAATTTCGTTACGTCAACACCCTTCAAACTTACAGTGGCGGTCTGGCTTTTCTTTCCCTGCCTGGTTGTGACTGGTCCGGAATTGACTTTGTAATTGGCCGATGGTATTCCGCAAAAACTGGCGACTTTTGCAACAGCACTGACATAAGCAAATTCAGCAGGCGCACTGTTCGTATCAGTAAATTCCAGCCGGCCAGGGTCAAGAATTAAAATCTCCAACATTTTTGTTTGGGCTTCGCCATATTCGGCCTTCTCCTTCTT
>CAZWKM010000225.1:1762-3988 GCA_964634165.1 uncultured Pirellulales bacterium
TGACCGAATCTATATTTAAATCCATCCGCCTTGCCTGTGCTGCGTATTTGTTAAACGCCTCGAGCACCAGGGTCAGTCTTGCCGACACGGATTCTTTATCTCCCGGCCCGCTTTCTTTTTCGATGCGTCTTAATTCGCTTTCAAGTTTTCTTGCAAGGTTGGATTTGGCCGATGGTTTTTTGCCCATAACGACCGAGTAGTCTGCCTCTAATCTCTTAAACAGTTCCCTGCGGTCTTTGTTTGTCCTGAATAATTGTGATTGAAAATATACGCCGACGGCAAACGCAAGAACGGTAACAGATACTGCTGCGAGCTTCAGTGCTTTTTGCAGCCGAAGCTTCTTGCCCTGATAAGGCATGAAATCGCTGCGGAAATTTATGCTTTGCGCCTTTTCCAGAGGAGCCAAAGCCGCTCCATAGGCAATTGCAAAATCAACGGGGTCGGCACAATCGGCCAGGGCCGCCGGCTCAACTCCGGCTGACTGGAGCCAATCGATACCACCGGCTTCGATACCCAGCTTTTCACCAAGCTGCTGATAGTTTACAGAGCCGGCGGAGTCGAAAACTTTAAGGCAGTTTATCGCCTCGCCGGTTTCAACCAAAGCGATGGTTACAGACACTTCCCTTGCGAGCAGTTCGGTCCTGGTCTGTGTCGGGCCGACCAGGAATGTTCGCACAGCCGATGTTTTTTGCGCTCCCTGCTTCTCGTCGGCAGGGACAACAAAATAACCGTTCCGGCGGGAAAGCGCACAGAAGAAAGGATGCAAATCCTCAGGCAACGATATATTTTGCCGGATAAATCTTGACAGACAATTAACATCCGGCTCTATGGTCACGGGGTCAATATTATACTGTTGCAAAGAAAGAAGAACATCTGACAATGTTTTTCGCTGTGCAGTAAAGACGGTTAGCGCCGAGCCGGCCTGGTCACTTGAAGTTATTTCGAAGGCTATCGCAACGTCGGTAACGTCCGCGGCAAGAGCTTCCTCCGTATCAAACCTGATGGTCGCAGCGATCTGTTTCGGCTCACTAAACTCGCTGTGGACATTATGCTGCATAAACATTGCACAATCCAGGGCCACTGCAACTTCGGAAAATTTCAACTCTCTCTCGGCACAACCCCGGGCAATAAGATTTGCCAGCATCTGCTGGTTTTGCTCCTCCTGCTCTTCAACAGAGACGCTAAAGCAGCCCAGAACTTTTCCGTCCCGGCCTTGTGAACCGAGGCAGACCACAGTCGCGGTGTCTTTACTTAAATAAATTCCCAGGTAGTTCTGAGGTTCCATTTCGAGCAAACTCCTAAAAAACAGCTTCTCAACCGGAGATTACGGCAATTTTTTGTGTTTTTTTGCCATCTTTCGTTATCGCTATAATAGCTGATGCCTTTGCCAGTCCACTTACCGCAGTTACTTTAATCGTGAAAAATCTACTGACCGTTGTGATATATTTTTCGCACTCCTTAATCGAAACAGAATACCTGAATAGCGCTTTCTTCAAATCTTCTATATTCTTGAAAGGCTCTATGCGTCTTCGCTGTATGATTTCTTCAGCGATTTCATCAGCGTCACCGCCGAAGGTAAAAGCCGCTTCTAATACGTGTCGAGGGGCCGTATTTATATTAACCTTTCTCGAGCCCCACATTCCCATATATTTCAGAGCCGATTCTTTTCTGCGCTCACTGATTATAGTTGGTCTGGCAAGGACTTCGGTGTCAATCAGCGAACTGTGAAGAAGTTTTGCAAAATCGGCGAGCTGTGCAGAGACGGAGATAGTTGTTCTGGTCGTCTGTACTCGGGGAGTTCTGGTTCTTCTTGTACGTGTGGTGGTTCTCGTGCCCGTGCTCGCGCCCGTGCTTATTGTCTTTCTTTCAACTCTCGTTATCGGCTTGAGGTCAAGTTTGAACGGCTTTATTTCAGTTATTACCTTTAGCTCCTCTTTCAGCTCACCAATCTGTACTTCATTGACATCCATCCATTCGCAGAAAGTCTCGAACCCCGCCTCAGCTTCACGCTGCACCGTCTTATCGTCCAGCATCGCCCAACCGACGGGGTATTTTGCATTTTCGTCTTCAATTTCAATTTTAATCGTGGCAGCACCAATCTCGAACTCAACCGGCTCGGTTACAAACGGCCAGACCGGACCATAGGGACCACGTACCGTCAAAGAATTAGGGTCATTAAAGTCGGTAACTCCACCAATTTCATTGACATCATTAAAGTCGGTAATT
>CAZWKM010000226.1:0-3969 GCA_964634165.1 uncultured Pirellulales bacterium
TTAAAAGTTACATAAAGAAAAAAACCTCCGATAAGCACCCAGCCGGCATAAGCTATAATCCCTTGCGCTCGCTCACTCAACGCCGAACCTTTGATTTTTTCAATCAGCAAAAGCACAACCAATCCTCCGTCAAGTGGCGGCAGAGGCAAAAAGTTAAACACGGCTATACAGGCGCTTATCAGACCAAGAAGGTAAACGTAGTAAACCAATGGCTGATGAGCAACAACTCTATAACTAAGCGTAATGATACCTACAGGCCCCATAAGCTCTTTCGGACTGACAAGCCCACCCACAAGACGCTTTAACGTCACATACGTTTGAGCAATAAACATAACGGTCTTTTTATAGCCCATCACGATTGCTTCAACGGGACCGCTGGCCTGGTAAAGTCTCTTCAAATCCTCAAACGGAACAAATTCAGCAAAAGTGGATTTGACTGTAACAAACTCTCCGGCAGTGCCTACATTCAAAGAAACATCCCCTGCTGTTTCCTCATCGATTCGCCAATCAATCGTGATGCGCTCACCCGGATTTCGCCCGATTTCCCTGATAATATCGTAAAAGTTTGACACGGGTGTACCGGCAACAGCCGTTATCGCAGCACCGCAGGGAATTTCCAACCTCGCCGGACCGCCCTCCACAGCGATAGTCTTGGCAACAACCGGATGCTCAGAATCAAGCACAGGGACAATACCAATCAATACTCGGTCGCCACCTCGCAGACGTTTGGGCACAACGGTAACTGTAAGCTCTTCTTCAAGCCCATTGGCATCCACTCGTAATACTTTGATGGGAAGTTTTCTTTTCTCGTATTCTGTGGTAACCTCACGCATCTCTTTATAAGTGGGATTTGCAACATCACCAATCGCAAGAATAATATCACCCTCTTGCAGCCCGGACTCAGTATCAACAACCCCTATCCGCAAACGCGGCACCATAGAGTAAATATGGCTAAGGTCCGATTCGGACTTAACTTCCTTGTTTGCAGGCCTCCAATCCAGCCGAATCTGCTGCGATTCAACTAACTCGCTTTTCTTCGAAACCGGGTCGATTCTTTCAGCCGATAGTGTTACCGCCGGCACAAGAGCGCCAGCAACTTCATACTCCAACTCCCAGTACGTTTGCACGTCCCTGCCATTAACAGACTTAATTCGGTCTCCGGGACACAGACCCGTTCTTTTAAGTAACCCCTCGGCATCGCGAACCTTGGCAATAGTCAAACTCTGAGCCGGTAAAATGCCAAAATCTTTCATCGGCATCCCAGACCGCCGCTCGGCCACAAGCGAAAAATCTTCTTCGGCTCCGTCCTCGTGTCTTACTCTTAACGCAACCTCTTCGCCCTTATCCGACAAAGCCGCCGCTATAGCGATATTGCCAAAGTCAAGGTCGTCACGCTTTCCGTCAATCTTAATTACCTCGTCACCGGCCTTTATACCCTTACGCGCCGCCGGCGAATCCGGTATCACAACGCCAACAACAGGCGGTGTCAGTCTTATCCCGACAAGGAAAACTATCATAAAAATGACAACAGCGCTGATAACGTTAAAGACAACCCCCGCTGCTAAAACGCCAATACGAGTACCAACCGGCTTATTAGCAAACGAGCGCGGGTCGTCACTGGCCTTGGCCGAACCGATGTCCTCCTGCCCGAACAGCTTGACAAAGCCTCCGAACGGAATAAGGCCGATACGATATTCCGTCTCGCCCGCCTTGGCCTTGCTGCCTATCGTAAAACTCAGCCGGCCATCGCCCGACTCGTCATTTTCTTTCGGGAAGAACCGCGGCAAAATACGAACACGCCAGCCTCCCTCCGTCCTCAAAATACCCGCCAAAGTAGGTGGAAATCCGATTGAAAAGGCCTCAATCTTTATCCCCGACAGCTTGGCAACAATGAAATGACCGAATTCGTGAACAAGAACAACCGCCCCAAAACCAAGTACAACCAGCAGCACATTGCCAAAAGCACTGATGTTTCGCACAATTAAATAAACAACTGCGGCAAAGACAATAAACCACAGGAACCGACGAAAATTCCTCCCGGCTCCCTGTTTTCCGACGTCTTGCAGGGCCCCATTCAACGAACCTTCTCGTTCAGACATTAAAAACGCCTCCAAATTCAGTGCATGGCCGATAGCGAATATGAGATTCGATATTCGAGTTTATCCGCTATATGTTAATTCTGACAACTCTCTTATCAAACTAAAAAACCATAATTCAAAATCGATAGTTCCACTTCTGACGGGCGCATTCAAAACTTAATCTCTTAATTTGATTTTAAATTTTAAGTTTTGGTTTTACGCTTTTAGCTTTTCGCTTTAAGCTAATTCTAACCTCTCTTCTCGCCCAGGCGTCTGCCTCAAGCAGCTCCTCAAGGGACACACGCCGCTTTACATTATGTTTATTCAGGCAGTGTTCAATAAGTTCGACTATATTAACAAATTTAATTCTACCAGCCAAGAACTCTTGCACCGCCGCCTCGTTCGCAGCGTTGAAAACCACCGCAGCCGTGCCGCCCGTGCGTGCAACCTCAAAACCTAATGACAGCACGCGAAACGTCTCCAGATTAGGCCTCTCAAACGTAAGTTTCCCTAATTCATCGAGCCGCAGATGCCTGGCAATACCCGCAACACGCGCAGGATACGTCAGAGCATATTGAATCGGAAGACACATATCCGGCGCACCGAGCTGCGCTATTACCGACCCATCCACAAATTCGACAAGCGAATGAACTATTGATTCCGGATGAATCAAAACCTCTATTTTTTCGACCGGCATATCAAAAAGCCAATGGGCCTCGATTACTTCAAGTGCCTTATTCATCATAGTGGCCGAGTCAACGGTAATTTTCGGCCCCATGTCCCAAACCGGATGCGAGAGGGCCTGCTCGCGCGTTACGTTCTGAATGTCGAGAGCACTGGCTTTTCTAAACGGCCCGCCGGAAGCCGTTAGAATGATTTTACTAACCTCATCAGCCGAACCTGACTGCATCGCCTGGAAAATCGCCGAATGCTCACTATCCACCGGCAAAATAGTGCTGTTATTTTCCTTCGCAGTAGCCGTAAGTAGCTCACCCGCAATAACAAGCGGCTCCTTGTTCGCGATAGCAAGCGTTTTGCCTTTCTGCGCAGCCGCAAGCACCGCAGGCAAACCCGCCGCACCAACAACCGCCGTAAGGACAACATCTACCTCTTCGAGCTGCGCAATCTCTATCAAACTATCCGGCCCGGCCAAAATCTCAACATCCAGGCCACCAATCAATTCGCGAAGCGCCGTTACATAATCGGCATTTGTGATAGCGACAAACTTCGGCCTATATTTTCTCGCCTGCTCAGCCAACAGCTCAACGCTGCTGTGAGCGCTCAATGCAGCAATTGCGTACCCAGGCCCAAGCGCGTCAATCACCCGCAGCGCCTTTTTACCAATCGACCCCGTCGAACCTAAAATGGCAATTTTCCTGGCCATAAATTAGCCATTATAGCTAATCCCTCACAAATAACCACCCAAATCTACCCCTGCCCCAGCGCAGACCTCCCACTCGAAAAAAGTCAATAATCAATATGGATACATACGCTTCCAACAGGCGTATCGAAGATCCGGTGCCATTTGACGGAATCATTTATCAATTGAAAAGCCGCCGCGGCAAGCAAAAAACCGCCTGCTCCGCAAAATTAGGCGACGCGAATCCCTGGAAGATTTCAACCCCCCGCCGGCCTTGATTTTCGACATTGGCTTTGATTGGGTTTGTTTTTTTGGAGCCGAAAGGCGATAACATTGTCATAATCCTTTGCTAAAAGTAAGTTTGCGCTCATTTTGGGCCTTTCGGAAATTGGGTTTGAATTGGGTTTGTTTTTTCGGACTGCGAAATCATCGTATTTTATGTAATCCTTTGTTATAAGTGAGCTTACATTCATTTGGGCTTTTCGGAAATTGGGTTTGATTGGGTTTGAATTGGGTTTGTTTTCACCAAGT
>CAZWKM010000227.1:0-3950 GCA_964634165.1 uncultured Pirellulales bacterium
CGTAAACTTATATGTTATAAAGGAATATGAAAATGAAACCGCCTTCAGGCTCGAAAAAAACAAACCCAATTCAAAGCCAATTTCCGAAAAGCCCAAAATGAACGTAAACTTATATGTTATAGAGGATTATGAAAATGAAACCACCCTCAGGCCCCAAAAAAACAAACCCAATCAAAGCCAATTTCAAATGGGCCCAAATTCTTCTGCCGCCACAGGTCGCGCACTCGGTCGGATGGATTTCCTGATAGATTAGTTTCCAGGGACCAGCCTGCTTGGAAGTATACTTTGCGGGCTTGTGCTCTGGGTTGTTATGTTCTGCCAAACGGCGATTCAAGTCACCGGTCTGGCCGATATAACGCCGACCAGTAGTCAAACTTTCGATTACGTACACAAAGAATACAACACCTCCCCGAGTAGGATTCGAACCTACGACCTAGCGGTTAACAGCCGCTCGCTCTACCAGTTGAGCTATCGGGGAATTCCGATAAATCAGCACAAATCTATACGTTGCATTCCAAAAGCCGTTTTCGTCTAACTTATTTTAGAGCATTATCCAAATTTCAACAACTTTGTCAAGATTCATCTTTTTTTTGGCGATACCGCGAAAAATCCCTGTAATACTGGACAACTAACGAATCATATTGTAGATTGCTGACTTTACAAAAACTTAAGTGAAGCGGTCTATAGTTCGATATAAAGATGTCTTCACATATTTTTGGGCAATTTTGGGAAAAAACCTTATAAGATTCCCGGCTGTCCTGCGTCTTATACGAAGAGTAACTCTACTGCTGAATAGCAAAATTAACGGAACAGAAGGCCTGTTTAGCGCATCTTATAAGCAGGTAGCAAAATATGGATAGATTGTTAAATTCCAGGTTGTTTGTAGTATGGCTAAAGATATACTCAATGTTGGCGGCTTCAGCATAATCAAACGTATTGGAACCGGTGCTCGCAGCACAATCTATATGGCAACCGACGAGCAGGACAAGACCAATGTTGCTCTAAAACGAGTTATATTTGAAAGGCCGGAAGATTCAAGAGTCTTCGAGCAGACAGAAACCGAATATAAAGTGGCCCGGCGCATAGACCACCCCTACGTCCGTAAGTGCTACAAACTAAAGAAAATACGCAATATGTTTAAAGTAAAAGAGATGCTGCTCTCTATGGAACTATTTGAAGGTAAAACTCTCGAAGAGGGCCCTACTTTGAGTCTGGTCGATGTGCTGCTTGTATTCAGGATGGTCGCGACCGGCCTTAATGCTATGCACCGAGAAGGATTTGTTCACTGCGATATAAAGCCCAATAACATTATTATGAGCAAAGCCGGCGCGATTAAAATTATAGACCTCGGTCAGAGCTGCAAAATCGGAACGACGAAGCAGCGCATTCAGGGCACCCCGGATTACATTGCGCCTGAGCAGGTTAGGCGCAAGCCGCTCGGCCCAAAAACTGATATCTTTAATCTGGGAGCGACAATGTACTGGGCTCTTACCGGAAAGAGCGTTCCTACTTTGATACCTAAAAAGGACAGCTTCGGCCTGGCTGTACCCCAACCCTGTCGAGCGCCTCACGAACTGAAAAAACGAATACCCATAGGAATCTCAAAACTCGTAATGGACTGTGTAGAAGACAATCCCGCAGAGCGCCCGCGTAATATGATGACGGTTATATCGAGGCTGGACCTGATGATACACAGCATATTTGGGGGCAAGATAAAAACGAATAAAAATGCCTCAAACAATAATTGATTTACTAAACAGGGGTGTAGAAGCCGCCAACGCAGACAGATTTCGACGTGGTAATTTGATTCATTTGCCTGCTGACGGCAGCCTAATTGTAACGGGCGATATTCACGGACATCGGCGAAATTTCGAAAGAATAGTTGCTTTTGCCGATCTGGCAAACAAGCCCGACAGGCATATCGTCCTGCAAGAAATCATACACGGAGGCCCACAGGATTCCAAAGGCGGTTGTCTATCTTATAAATTGTTGTTTGACGTTGTCCGCTATAAATTAAGCTTCCCCGACCGCGTTCATCTTATTATGGGAAATCACGATACCACTTTCATCAATAACAGCAAAGTGATGAAAGACGGCAAAGAAATGAACCGCTTGATAAAGTCGGCTTTGGACCGAGAATTCGGGGAGGCCAGCACTGATATCAAACTGGCGATAAGACAATTTCTATTTTCACAACCATTAGCGGTCAGATGTGATAACAGAATCTGGCTGTCGCATTCGCTGCCCAGCGACCGTTACCTCGATAAATTCGACCAACAGGTTCTGGAAAGGCAGCTGAAAATCAACGATGTGGTCAAACCCGGCTCAGCTTACCTTTTAACCTGGGGCAGAAAACACAGTCAGGCACTGCTCGATAAAATGGCCAAGCTCTTTGACGTTGATATTTTTATTCTCGGCCATCAACCGCAACAGCAAGGATGGAGCCGGGCCGGCAAGAATCTGATAATCATTGCCTCTGACCACAATCACGGCTGTTTGCTCACGTTCAGCCTGGCAAAGTCTTACACTGTTGAGCAGCTAATCGACCTGATAATCCCGTTGACTTTTATATCTTAATAAGCGCATCTCGTGAAGCGTGAAGCGAGATACGAGATACGAGAAAATGGATTGGTATTATTATATAGCGCTGGCAGCAATTCTGTCGCAATTAGTCTTCTTGGTCCAGATGTGTCGCAACTATCGCTATGCGCTGGCGAAATACAAAAAAGACCGTTCATCATATCGCCCGCGGACCGCCCTGATTGTGCCGTGCAAGGGTCTGGATTCAGCTTTTGAAAGAAATATCACCTCATTTTTTAATCAGGATTATGAAAACTACCTGCTGCGGTTCGTGGTTGCCGATAAGTCGGACCCGGCCTATGACGAATTATGCAAATTGAAAAGCCAGCTAAGTCAAAGCTCGAAGGCTCAAGACGTGCAGGTATTCGTTGCGGGTCCCGTTAGAAATTCCACAAGCGGGCAACAGCCTCTAAAAAGGAAGATTTCTAACGGGGCGGGTCAGGGACAATCCTGCAGTCAAAAAAACCATAATTTGCTCTACTGCTATGAGAGAATTGGCGATGATGTCGAAGTCCTGGCCTTTGCCGATTCCGATATTTGTGTCCGCAGCGACTGGCTAAGTCAGATAGTTTGGCCTCTTCGAAAGTCCAAAAATGGCACTGCCAGCGGCTATCGTTGGTTTATACCGAAAAGGAACAACCTGGCCAGCCTGGCTCTGTCGGCTGTGAACGCCAAAGTCGCCCAATTGCTTGGTAGCACCCGTTTCAATCAAGCCTGGGGCGGGTCTATGGCCATTCGTGTTGACGTCTTTCGCGAGGTGGGTCTTGACAAAATCTGGCCAAAAGCCCTGAGCGATGATTTGTCGCTCAGCTTGGCCGTCAAGAAGGCCGGCAAAAAAGTGGTTTTCGTCCCTGCCTGTCTGGTGGCTTCGTACGAATCCACGAGCTGGCGAAGACTTTTTGAATTTGGCCGGCGACAATTTTTAATCACTCGCGTAAGCGCTCCGCGGACCTGGTGGTTCGGATTGTGCAGCAGTCTATACTCGGTATTGGGTTTATGGGCCGGAGCCGCCCTGGCAATCTATGCCGCAATGATTGGAGAAAAATACCTTCCCCTTTTTGCTGCTGTACCTATCTTGTTCTTCGCAAGTCAGTTGGGCCGGGCAATACTGCGTCAGAAAATGATTAGTAAATTGCTCAAATATGATTTACCGCAAATGAGGGCCGCTATGGCTGCTGATATTCTGGCCTTCTGGATATGGTCGTTACTACTGCTATCTTTTATTATCTCTTCGGCCTTTGGTAGAACTATCCGCTGGCGAGGAATCCGCTATAAACTCCTGGGCCCAACCGAGACAATTGTGGTAGGTGATTAGCCGCCACAGATAGCGGCGGCCTTAAAATTATCCCTGCACGATTCATTATCCCAGG
>CAZWKM010000228.1:0-3942 GCA_964634165.1 uncultured Pirellulales bacterium
TATGGCATTTTCGTCAAAAAATAGCTTGCATATTTGCAACGGCCAAAGTATAATTATAATTTAAGAGTTACTCTTGGGCGAAAAAAGCAGAGAGTTTGAGAACTTTTCGCCAAGGCACGGTTTCAAGAGCTTTCGTTCCTGTAGTGAACAAAAAGAAGGCGTCTGCGGAAAAAGACGTCAGAGACCAATAGGATTGAATACGTGGAGCAACGGATTGCTGATAGGTTGTCACGACAGTTCGTGGCAAAAACTGGAAGAGTAATAGCAGAATCTCATAAAGGAGGACTAAAATGTTGAATCACAAATTAGTAAGAATTGTGCAAGTTGCAGCAGTTGTTATTGTTGCCCTTGTCTTGGCTGGCAGCACCGCGGCGCAGGGGTTGGTGGCCTCGAGCGATGAGTTCCCCGTCAAGGGCGGCAAGTACGTGTCAGTTAACACAGCCACATATCATGTTGGGACCTACGATGTCGAAATTGTAAGTATGTCGCTTCTCTGCCGCGACCCGGGCGAGACGATATCGCCAGGGGGACTGGACAACGGGATGTATCACGTCGACAGCTTCTTCGACGTCTTTACCGAGTTGTCCGTTGATGGCGGAGAAGTTCTCGGTGATTCATTCTTCGATGTCTTCACTGAGTTGAGCGTCGATATTCCTATCGACTACGGTACGACAGGTACTTTCGCGACGGAAATTGTGTCGATGAGCTTGTCAGGCGATGTCGGTGGGATGCACATCATAATCCGCGAGGATCCAAGAAGGCAATCAACGGGCGGGCACACGATAACCGACCTTGGCAATGGGATGTACCATATTGACAGCTTCTTCGATGTCTTTACCGAGCTTTCCGTCGATGGTGGTCAAACTTGGACACCGAGTACTAATAGTATACACCTGCAAGTGGATCCCGAGCCACTACCGGACACGCGGCCAGTGTTCGACAATGACACGTTCCCGGTCAGAGGCGCCGGATATGAGTCGATCAACTCAGTCAATTACGTTGGCGGGACCTTTGATGCGGAGTTGGTGAGTTTGTCGCTGCAGGGCGCCAACCCGGTCAACCCGATCTCTCTCCGGAGCTTAGGCGGCGGCGGGCAGTACAGCGTTGACAGCTTCTTCGACGTGTTCACTGAGCTTTCCGTTGGCGGTTCCGAGTCGACAAGCACATTTGCGACAGAGATCGTATCGATGAGTCTGTCGGGGTATTTAAATCTGGATCATACGACAGGCATATTCGCGACCGAAATCGTCTCAATGAGCTTGTCAGGCGATGTCGGCGGGACGCCCGTCATAATCCGCGAGAGCCCGACCATGTCATCAACAGGCCAGACGACTATCACCGACCTCGGCAATGGGATGTACCATGTTGACAGCTTCTTCGACGTCTTTACCGAGCTTTCCGTAGATGGCGGTCAAACCTGGACACCGAGTGAGGGTCCGACACGTATGGAGTTGGCTCCAGAACCACCGCCGGCACCCACATTAGTGGCCGGTATTAATATTGACCTCCACATGGACATCCCTGATGTTGTGGCCAATGACTTCCACGTAGAAGGTCGAATCGAGTCGGGCGACCCGGCAGGCGGCTGGTCACAGCCGCCGGTGCTGATTGGCCATGTCGATGGCTGGTTCCCCAACTTCAATATCACCATCGACCGCGACACCAGTGTTGCCACACAGAATTGGTACATAGTAAAGGCCGACTGGTCCGGCGCAGATTACAAACATTGTGACATCCTGCACCTGGGGTTGTTCTTTGATGTTACCTGTCACAATGTCATCATTGATCTTGTGGGCTGGTGGACTCGTGATGGCGTACGTTTAGGCGGCGCCAATGCCGGAGAGGTACCGATCCCGGGCTTCAGAGTACAGGATACTCCTTCCAGTGACGCGGCTTCAGCCGACCAAACCTTTGAACTGCATAACGATTCTCAGCGCATACCTATCGAAATCGTCCAGATGGACCTGGCCGCCGTTGGAAGTCGGGGAGAACTCGAGAGGCTGCTCGGTTCCGAACCGTACAGGGAACTCAATACCAACGGCCGGCAGAGCAGGCTGCCGTGGGTCCCGGTGGAAAGTCCCATCCCTCGTCTTGAGCCGAACAACTCATACTTGGTACACCTTAAAGACCTTCACATGGTACTTCCTCCGGGCGGATTTCTCATTGGCCGACAGTTAATCCAATTCGTGAATAACAGTCAGGAACTTGAGCGCCGCTGGACGTGGGAGATACACGAGGCTCACCGAGCCGAGCTTGGCGACGCGCCCGACAGCACGAATACTCACGGTGCCGGTATGACCACATATGGTGGAGTGAATGCTAACTTCCCAACGGTTCACGCGGCCGGTTCGCCACCGCACGGGCCAAAGCATCTCCGCCCGAGGGCTGTTGCCTTTCTCGGCCCACGCGTATCTGTCGAAATGGAAGCGGATATCGGGCCGGATGCCGATGGCGTCAATAATATCTTTCCCCCGCTGAATGCAGCGGACCGAGACGGCTTTGATGACGGTGTAGTGCTTCCACTCGTGCTGCCGCATTGCGGCAAAAGCGCGTTCCTTTACACGGTGAATGTGATAAATCCAAATGTCGATCTCTATGTCAACGTGTGGTTCGACTTCAACCGCGACGGCGACTGGGATGATACTCCAATGTGTGGTGGTTATCTGCCTGCCCCGGAATGGGCCGTGCAAAACCAACTGCTCCCAGCCGGCTCTCTTATGGTGGGGCTAAATAACGTCATGAGTCCTGTATTCCGGGCCTGGCATCCTGTCGGTGCTGATGACGAGAAAATCTGGATGCGGATAACCCTTTCAGAACGGCGGTGGCCGTTTAGCGGCGGAACACCCGCAAGTGGATACGGGGGTGCCGGACCTGTTGGTGGATATAAATTCGGGGAAACCGAAGATTATTACTTCATGCCTAATACAACACTGCCTGAGAGCGACCTTGGCGATGCTCCGGACAGTACCAACAGCTATGGTACTGCTGCTGGGCCTGTTCCGATGACGGCATACCCGAAAGGTGGGCCTCCAGGAATTCAGGCCAATTATCCAAGTGTCTTCCAACTGGGTTCGCCGCCGTTTGGGCCGAAGCACATCCAGCCACGCGCGATGGCCCACCTGGGCGAGAATGTGTCGCTTGAAGTTGAGGCGGATACCGGCTTAGACGAAGATCCAGTCAACAACATCATTCCTCCAAACGATGTGCCCGACAAGGACCGTTATGACGACGGCCTACTGGGTCTGCCACTGCACTTGCCCCATTGCACTCAGACCAAGTTCAGGTACATCGTCAACAAAATCACCGCTGCGGATGTTGAGCTATATTTCAATGCCTGGTTGGACTTTAACCGCGATGGCGATTGGGATGATAGTCTAATGTGTGCCGATGGTACGCTTGCTCCTGAGTGGGCGGTGCAAAACCAACTGCTCAGCGGTCTGGCGGCGGGTCTACAAACGGTTGAATCACTGCCCTTCAGGCCCTGGCATCCTGCCGCAAGTGCAGGTCAGAAGATTTGGATGCGGATAACGCTCGCGGACAAGCCCTGGAGCGGTTTCGCCATCGCTGGTTCCGGCGGCTCAGGACCTTCCACTGGTTACAAGTACGGTGAGACGGAGGATTACTACTTCCGGCCGAGGTATCCGTTAATTTCGGATTTAGACCTGAACGGGAAAATTGACTTCAGAGACGTCGCAATTACTGCGTCAGAGTGGTTGTTGAGTTATCCATAATGGGCAAAAGCTTAAGTTAGTCTGAGAATAGCAACGTAAGGACCGAGAGCTAATGAGGAACCCTGCAGGCTGTTACTGGGTCTGCAGGGTTCTTTTGCTCCAATGGAATCGGCCGTTGGAGTGTTTCGAATGCCTTCGAAACATCGACTTTTGGCGTTTTCGTCAAAAAATAGCTTGCATATTTGCAACGGCCAAAGTATAATTTTAATAT
>CAZWKM010000229.1:0-1363 GCA_964634165.1 uncultured Pirellulales bacterium
CCACTGTTGGGAGTCTGTCTGGGGATGCAGTTTACAAATGTAGTTGCAGGAGGCACGCTCATCCAGGACATCCCTTCTCAGGTAGGAACAAAAATAAAACACCGCGGGTATCATAAAGTGAAGATTGACCCGACCAGTTCCTTAGCGGAAATCCTCGGTGCCGGCGAAGCGTTTATTTACTCGAACCATCACCAGGCGGTTAAGGAGGTGGGTAAAGGTTTGAAAATTGTCGCCCGCAGTGACGACGGTGTTGTTGAGGCCCTCGAACGGGTCGATGGAGAATTTGGCTTGTTCGTCCAGTGGCATCCGGAACTGACCGGCGACGCCGAGCACCGAAATGCAATCTATGGTGCCCTGGTTCGTGCGTGTGCTGCCCGAAATTAGTACTCTCCCATAAACGGATGGGTAAGACGGAAATGGAGATTGTAGAAACAATGTCGGGCCGTAGGAAAATAAAAAAAGGCTGCGTGCTGACTATCGGCAATTTCGATGGCGTTCATCTCGGCCATCAGGAAATTTTAATCGCCGCCAGACAAACCGCAGCAGAAAGGCGGGCACAATTGGTAGTTATGACTTTCGAGCCGCATCCGCTTGTTGTCTTACATCCGCAGAAAAGGCCTCGCATTCTAACGTCATTGGCGTTGAAAAAACATCTTCTTACTGAATTCGGAGTGGATTGCCTTTTTGTCCTGGAGAGCACTGTTGAGCTTCTAAGCCTTTCGCCGCAGGATTTTGTGGAGCAATTCATTGTTAAAAATATTCAGCCCGGCGTGGTGGTTGAGGGCGAAAGCTTTAACTTCGGCTCCGGCCGGGGTGGTGGTGTCCATACGCTGCAAAAGTTGGGGGCCGAGAAGGGCTTTGAGGTTTCTGTCGTTGAGGCCAAAGAGGTCAGATTCTCAACTGGCCAAACGGTCAAAGTTTCAAGCACGATGATTCGTGATATGCTCGAAGGCGGCAGGGCAGCCGATGCCGCCATTGCATTAAGCAGACCGTATCGGCTGATTGGCCAGGTCATACCCGGCCGCGGCAAAGGAAAACAATTAGGCTTTCCAACAGCAAATATGGAACCAGCCGAGCAGCTTGTCCCCGCCGAAGGTGTCTATGCGGGTTTCGTCCAAATTGGCAACAGCGAGGAAGAAGTCTGTACGGCGAAACAAAAAGTCCCAGCCGCCTTTAGTATCGGTAGGTCAGAGACTCTTGGCAGCGGCAAACCTTTGGTGATAGAAGCTCATATACTGACTGACGATGTCGGCGATTTGCACGACAAATGGCTCGCTATGGATTTTATAAAACGCATACGCGACCAGCAGAAGTTCGAGGCAGAGGCGGACCTTACCGCTCAAATTGCAAAAGACTGCAAAAA
>CAZWKM010000229.1:1463-3930 GCA_964634165.1 uncultured Pirellulales bacterium
TAAAGCCGATATTGTTGTCGCCGGTGCCGGAATGGTATGAATTTCTCTTTGCCGAAAAGCTCCCAATCCTCGGCAGTGATGTTAGTCTGGAGCAGCTAAAACAAGGGCAATTCTGCACGCCGGATTTGATTATGATTATCGATACCAACAGTTACAGCCAATTGCCGCAGTTTGACCAGTACCTGAAACAGAACGATAAGCCCGTTCTGGTAATCGACCACCACGTAACCGCCGATGGCCTCGGAGACGTCGAGCTTATTGATACAATCGCTGCGGGTACAGGGCTGATTGTTTTTGAGCTGTTAAAATATGCCAACTGGCCTGTAACCGAAAAAATCGCTCAGGCACTCTTTGTCGCAGTAGCTACGGATACCGGCTGGTTCCAGTTCAGTAATACAGACAGCAGGGTTTATCGCAGTTGTGCCGAGCTGATTGACGCCGGGGCAAGTCCAACAGAAATCTATCACGATTTGTACCAGAATTACTCGCATCAGCGGTTCAAGCTGATGACGGCAATGCTTAACACACTCGAACTGCATCTTGACGGCCGATATGCAACGCAGCATCTGCTCCAGCGGGATTTCGAGCAAGCCGGCGCCGCACACAAGGACACCGAAAATCTAATTGACGAATGCCGCCGGATAAGCACGGTTGAGGCGGCAGCTTTGTTCGTGGAATTGAAGGACGGCCGGATTAGATGCTCCTTGCGAAGCGGAGGCGCCATCGATGTTCGCAAAATCGCCCAGAAGTTCGGCGGCGGAGGCCATACAATGGCTGCAGGTCTCTATCTATCTCCGCCTTTGGAAAACGCAAAAGAGCTTATTCTGGCTGAAATTGCTCAACAATTCAAACGGCTGGACGGTAAATGATTTTCATTCGGGTGGACAATAATGGGGAATCGCTCCGGTTTTATCTGGCAGATAAACGTCTTTCAAAATAGTGCGTCCTTCGTCGCTATCGCCCGGAATCCAGTATTTGCCCTTAAGCCGGCGAACAAGTTTTCCGTATCCCCATCGCTCGGTACTACCGGCGTTTGGTTTGATAGCATCAAGTTTTTCCATTATTGCCTCGGGCATACTGGTTTCCAAAAAGCCGATAAAGCGCTCGGATTCGTTTGGCTCACGGGCATAACTGAATACATAGGCCTTGACGCCTGCCGGTCCTCCTTCTTGTAATGGCCCCGCAGCAGACTCAATACTTAACGGCCCCGAAGGCGCATCGATAGGCGGGACCTGGTTGTTTTTTCCAACGAAAAGCTTCCCCGTATTCAGGTCGTAGAACCACACCTTATCACTCAGTTCAACTTTTTCCAGGGGCTTTTCAGGTATCAACATCCATATAACAACCGTCAGGAAGATAAACACGGAAACTGCGGTTATGCCGATGATTATCCTAGGGTTTTGCCGGTTAATCCATCTCCTTGCGGGCAGCAGCCTTGCACCCAGGCGTTCCCATTGCTCTCGAATTTCATAACGAAGCCAGTCAGGAATCTTAAAAGACATCTCAATATCCTCCCAAAATCCTGCGACGAGATGTATCCGCTCGACACAGAAGTAATTCTGATATCAGCGTCCCTCGAGCGCTTCAACCAGCCGTTCTAAATCACGGTTATTGCCTGATGCAGCCGCCGGGTCAATTTCCCAATTCGCCAGCTCGACCGTGCGTGGGTCTTTCCATTTCCAGTACTTGCAGTGATGGTCTGCAAAAGACATATTGCAGCCGTCACTGTGCCTTGCTGTTATATTGTGACCATAATTTTCGATGCGCCACCTTGGCGTTGCTGAGCTTACGTTTATAGGCCGGAAACTGCCTTCTATCCATCCTGTCCTGCTGGCTGCGTCAATAAAAACTATCTTGCTGGAGGACCCTGAAACATCTTGGCTGTGAAAGGGCCTTATCCGACCGTGAGCATACCCGCCCATAGTGTTGGATATAGAATAACTGCGCAAAAAATCACTGGCGTCACTCTTGCACTTGTACAGGTCCAGGGTCCGCCCCGTATAAGGCCACAGCACTCCATTCTCGATGGCTGTTTCAGTACCGCCTACATTGTTGGACGGCATAGGCGGCCCATCGGCAACCCAATAGCTGCTCCCCGCAGTATCATTCCAGTACGTATCGGGCGAACAGAGTCTGTCGTCATTATCGTTGGCATAATAATACCACGCATACCACAATTGCCCTAAATTATTCATGCAGACTACGCGCTTGGCAAGCTCCCTGGCCCTGCTTAACCCCGGAAGCATAATCGACATCAGCATTGATATGATGGATATCACAACGAGCAGCTCAATTAATGTAAAACCGCTCGCTCCAATCTTACGAGTTGTGTTTTGTTGTTGTCTAAACATGTCTCTACCCTTATTTCCATACAAAGAGACAAAACCAGCCGGCAAACCCTAACATCTATTATACAGTAATTGTGCTTCATCCGGCCACTCTTTTATTCTTCCTACTCGTTTTGGGG
>CAZWKM010000230.1:0-3909 GCA_964634165.1 uncultured Pirellulales bacterium
TGCCCCATATGGCACGAGTCCTTCAGAACTGACGGAGTCATTTCTGGAAAAAGCCGGCGAATTTGCGAACGCCGATAATGGCATGTCAAGAAGTGGACGGCTTCCATTTAATCCTGCGTGGGTGGGTCTTATCGAGATTTTACATCGGATAAAAAAACAACCATACCATTGGCCTATCGGGAGGACGATTTTTCAAAAAATCGCCTATGTAGCTACTCAACAAGGACTGCCTACAGGGTTCAACTATCAGAAAAAAAGTTACGGACCCTTTTCCAAAGAACTTAAACTCGCTGAATCAAAGTTAATCAACAATAATCTATTGCAGGAAGAACGTCTGGGTAGAATGTTTGAAGTTAAAGTTGGTCCTAGTTTTGAAAAGGCTCGGAGACGCTACAAGTCTTTACTAAATAAATACTCTTCTGTAATAGAGAAAACTACAGATTTGTTTATGCGCGTCGACACGAAACAGGCAGAAACACTCGCCACAGTGATATTCACTTCCGCTGAACTCAAAAAAAGCAAAAAAGGTTCAGTATCAGAGATAGATGTTCTTAATGCTGTAATGCAATGGAAACAGGGTAGGAGACCAAAATTAGACCAAGCAACGGTCGCCTCAACTATACGTAATCTTGGGATGCTGCAATGGCTTGATGTTACACCTGATGACAAGCTGCCTGTATCTGAAGAGAACGAGATATACGTTTGAAAGTACGGTATGCCCCAAGAAATACTTCCAAACTATTTCTCTTACTGCCGGCCTAACCAAAACAATTTCGTTTTGAACACTTGTCCCGCAAGACCTCCCCCCATCTCCTGTCTTCTTTCTGTTCTTTTACCTGATACCCTGCTGTCCTGATAACCTGATGCCCTACTAACCGTCCAGCATCCAACTTTAGCTCACTTTAGGCATTTTAGTTCACTATTCCCTCACTGCCGCTTGCGCCGCCGCCAATCTGGCAATCGGCACCCTGAACGGCGAACAAGATACGTAGTTCATTCCGACCCGATGGCAGAAGTCGATACTGTTCGGCTCACCGCCGTGCTCACCGCAGATACCGACCTTTAATTTCTTTCTGGTCTTTCTGCCTAATTTCGTACCCATTTCAACTAATTTCCCGACGCCCACCTCCTCGAGTATCTGGAACGGGTCGGCTGCGTAAATACCCTTATTGACGTATTCGCCTAAGAACTTGCCCGCATCATCCCGCGAAAAACCCATCGTCATCTGCGTCAGGTCGTTCGTTCCGAAACTGAAAAACTCCGCCTCGGTCGCTATTTCATCGGCCGTCAAAGCCGCCCTGGGGACCTCAATCATCGTCCCAACCAGATATTTAATCCTGCACTTCTTTTCTTTGAAGACTTTTTTGATTTCATCGACAATATCATCCTTGACCAGCTTTAATTCCGACACGGCGCCGGCCAAAGGAATCATAATTTCAGGCAGAACAACCTTGCCTGCCTTCTTGACATTCAACGCCGCCTCGATAATCGCTCTCGCCTGCATTCTGCCAATCGCAGGATACGTTACCGCCAGACGGCACCCGCGATGGCCTAACATCGGATTAAACTCGTGCAACTGCTCAACCTTTGCCTTGACAACAGCCGGCTTGACCCCAAGCCGCCTGGCCATCTCCGCCTGACTCGCTGCATCCTGCGGCAGAAACTCGTGCAGAGGCGGGTCGAGCAAACGAATCGTTACAGGCAGACCAGCCATCGCCTTAAATATGCCCTCAAAGTCGCCTCGCTGTAATGGCAGCAGCTTCTTCAACGCACCTTCGAACTGCTTCTTAACAGCAGCATACTGCTTTTTAATTGCCTTTTTGTCTTTCTCGGTGTGCGCCGCTTCTATATTCGCAAGCATTAGAGCATAATCATCCGCCGCTAAAATCATCTGCCGCACAGGCCATATCCGCTCACCCTCGAAGAACATATGCTCGGTCCTGCAAAGCCCGATACCTTCAGCGCCGAATTCCCGCGCCCGCTTCGCATCTTCCGGCGTATCGGCATTCGTGCGAACTCCGAGTCTGCGAACCTCGTCGCAAATCTTCATAAACCTGCCGAAGTCACCGCTCATCGTCGGCTCTACCGTAGCCAATTGTCCCGTCATAACCTCACCGGTCGAGCCGTCCATGCTAATCCAGCCCCCTTCCTTGATGGTCAATTTACCTACGCTGAGCTTCCTGGCTTTGTAATTGATATTTAATGCACCCACGCCTGCCACGCAGGGTTTGCCCATTCCACGCGCCACAACCGCTGCGTGGGACGTCATACCGCCCCGGGCCGTCAAAATGCCCACCGCCGCATCCATACCGCCAATATCTTCAGGACTGGTCTCAATCCGAACAAGGATGACCTTTTTGCCTTTGCCCTTGGCCGCCTCCGCGGTATCGGCGCTAAACACAACCTGCCCGACCGCCGCCCCAGGCGAGGCAGGAAGGCCCCTGGCAATGACCTTGCGCTCCGCTTTCGGGTCAAAGTGCGGATGCAGCAAACGGTCCATCTGCTCAGGCGTAACCCGGTTCACCGCCTCTTTCTTCGTGATAAGTCTTTCCTGGACCATATCCACTGCGTTCTTAACGGCAGCTTCAGCCGTCCGCTTGCCCGTTCGCGTCTGCAGGATATAAAGTATTTTCTCCTGAATCGTAAATTCCATATCCTGCATATCCTTGTAGTGCTTCTCCAGCCTGGTCATAAAACCTGTAAGCTGCTTATATGCTTTCGGCATACGCCTGCCCAATCTCTTCAACGGCAAAGGCGTCCTGATACCGGCCACAACATCTTCGCCCTGGGCGTTCATTAGATACTCGCCATAGAACTCCTTTTTGCCGGTGCTCGGATTGCGCGTAAAGCAAACGCCGGTACCACAGTTCTCGCCCATATTGCCGAAAACCATCGCCTGAACATTCACCGCCGTCCCTAACAATCCGGTAATATTATTCAACCTCCGATACGTGACGGCCCTGGGCGTATTCCACGAACCAAGCACCGCATTGATGGCATGTTTCAACTGGGCGCGCCCGTCCTGCGGGAACAATTCGCCGACATGTTTCTTGTAAACGCTCTTGTACTTCTCGACAACCGCTTTTAGCTGCTTGGCGCTGAGTTCGTTATCGAGCTTGACTTTGGCCTTTTTCTTCGCCGCAGCAAGTACCTCCTCGAAATAATCGTGGTCGCAGCCCATCACGACACCGCCGAACATATCGATAAACCGACGATATATATCGTATGCAAACCTCGCATTGTCGGTCCTTTTGATAATCCCCTCAATCACATCGTCATTCAGCCCCAAATTTAAAACAGTGTCCATCATCCCGGGCATCGATACGGCCGCACCGCTTCTGACGCTGACCAGCAAGGGTTTGTTGGCGTTGCCGAGTTTTGCGGCCATCGCTCTCTCTAATTTGGCGAGGTTCTTATCGATTTCCTCGGCCAGTCCTTTTGGCCATTTACCGCCGGTTTTGTAATATTCGCTGCATACCTTTGTGGCGATAGTAAAGCCAGGCGGAACCGGCACGCCGAGATTTGTCATCTCCGCAAGGTTCGCTCCCTTGCCGCCCAAAACTTCCTTCATCTTTGCGCTGCCTTGGGCTTTGCCGCTGCCGAAGAAATACACTCGCTTCTCTGCCATTCTAAAAATCTCCTTTATGCCAAAAATCGTACCTTGTGAAACCTGAATCGTATCTCGATAAGGGTACGAGATGCGAACCCGGCCCCTCCAATGGGCGGGGCGAACAATGAGATATGGAATATATTACGTTAAACCGGCTGTGTCAAGGCCGCTCCGTTAGAAATTTTCGATGGTATTGAGAATTATGTGTAAGTTTGATTTTTTGCCACGAAGGCACAAAAGAATATAGCCACAGATAAACTATGAAACCGGAGCCTCCCGTATGGGTTATAATACGGGCT
>CAZWKM010000231.1:0-3904 GCA_964634165.1 uncultured Pirellulales bacterium
TTTTGTCCCTTCATATTTGTAAAAGGATAGATTGGCCGCGTGGTGCAAAGAATGTGCAAATAAAGCTAATAATACCAATTCTATTTAGTTATTGCCGATTGCCTGAGCCTGTCATTCCTGCGAAAGCAGGAATCCAGACCCTTCCAGTCGGCACTATGTCTGATTCTATCGGCAATCTTTAATTGTAATTGGTATTAAATTATATTCATCATTTACACTTTTCAATTCATTTAATCTGAAGTAAATTAAAACATTATACAAATTTGAGAAGGGAAAAGCTTATGTTAGAGTTTTGAAGAAAAAATCTACACCGAGTTGTGCCACTTCATCTGATAGCCTCTCTCGTGAGCACGCGTTTCCATCTCAAGGCGTTCATCTCTGTGCGGTGACGGTTAACTTCGGCACCTTTGAGCTTTCCTTGGAACCGAACCAGATGTCATTGCCCCCGGCATCCATCGTAATAATGATGGTGTAAACTGCATTTGCTGTGACAAGCGGCGTAACGTCAACCGTAACGGTCTGATTACTGCCAACCGAACCTGAGCGGCTGCCAACCTGGTCCTGAGTATTGGGAGCATTAGAGCCGTCTATAGTTTCTTCTGTCCAGTTGTTATGCGAACCCCTATAGAATCGCAGTGTGCCGTTACCCGGGTCGCCGTTTTCGGTCAGTTCAAGCTCAACGCTGGCGACCTCATAATTGTCGGGAAGGTCGATGACATTAAACTTCAGGTAGCTAATCCGGGTCGGGCTGCTGGGCTGAACCTTCAATTGCTGATTATTGTAACCGGTCGAATCCTGCACGTACGCATCATCGATGGGGTTATAGGTGGTGATGATAATCGAGGGGCCCAGAAAGGTCATCCAGTTTTCAGCAAGAATGGCAAAATCAGCAAAATCAATCCAGCCGCTGGCGTCAAGGTCTGTATATTGACACAAATCGTATAAACAGCAGTCATCCTCCAGCCAACGTAAACAGAGCATATACAAATCAACCCAGTTGATTTGACCATCCTCAACAATATCTATGTCGGGACGTGTACAAACGATAATCTGCTCTACCGGCTGGGTTTCATTGCAGACTGTGTCACGCATCTTTACCGAGTATGTGTACTGTGTTCCGGTCTGCAGGTCTGTATCTGTATATGTTAGATCAGTCTGCCAGCCGCTATCGGTTCCACCCGGATTGCCGCTGGTCTCGTCGAAGTAATACTCTACCGGTCCGTGTAAATCTGTGCCTTCAACTGCTGACATTGCGATCGCTGTTTGGCTGAGAGCATATGGCAACTCATCAAACTGTGCAGGATCCGGTGTCGGCGGGTCAGTGTCGGCTACGCCTTGCGTCGTCGCATTTGCCTCTGAAGACCAACCCGTTTCATTACCCGCCTGGTCTCGCATCTTTACCTTATGGGTGTATTGAGTGCCTGGGGCCAAGTCGGTATCAATATAGGTACGGTTCGTCTGCCAGCCGCTGTCATTGCCTTTGCAGTTACCGGAAATTTCCTTGAAGTAATACTCAACTGGTGGACTTTCTGCATCCGTACCTTCAACGGCTGTCATGGTGATTTCCCGCTCACCAGTCGCCGTCGGCTCAGTTTCCCATTGTGCCGGATTTGGTGTGGGTGGATTCTTCTCCACCGGCCAATCATAAAGCAGCAGTGCCCATTCGTCTGCACTTGGTGCGGTGAAGTTGATATTGCCGCCCGGGTGACTACTGATGTCACTGGCGTACTGCCATGCACCGGTCTTCGCATTCATCCAGCCCGCCTTATACTTCTGAGCAGCCGGGGCATTGACGGATGTACTACCCCCGTCATCCATGTAAACCACGAGACAGGGCTTGCCATCATCGTCCTGCCCGTAAAGACACCAGTTTCCGGCGCCAGTAACACGGCCATCAGCGTTAGACATATTTTGGAACGGTACAGGCTTTCGGTTCGCCTCGCTGCGGGCCATGAAAAAGTCCAGGGCATGCTTGGTGTCGTCCCAGACACAGTGTGCGATATGCCAGTCGTTACAGTTAATATCGTTCCAACCGCCGCTTGCGTAGCCGAAGTACCATTCGATACCAGCGCCGCCGCCCATCAGGTTGCCCCAGAGCGCCAACCTTCTGGCGTTATTCATGTTGTTGCTGCTGCTGCTGCATCGACAAAGAGGATCACGCGTTTCAGTACTATAGACGCAGTACGGATGTCCTGCGCTCACAGAGTTATTTTTGCAATATTGAGTGTCGGCCTTGACATTGCCGCAATTATGCTGATTTGAGGTGGCCTCGATGGAGGAATGTCCAAAGAGGCAACTGTATCTATTGCTCACCTTGTTACTATGGGTGTGGCAGGTAATGGGGTGGTCATAGGGATCGATGGCTCGGATATAATCGGCCTTCGACTTGATGTCGTTACAGCCGCCATCGTATTCCTCTCCGATGTCCCATAGAACTCCATGGTGATGGCTAAAGCGGGCCACCAGCTCGCGGTAATAGAGTTTCAGTTTGTTACAGGTGCCGAAATTGCCGCAAATCATGCTGTCGTTCTCTGTCTCCGACAAGAGCAGGTGCAGGTGGATGCCCTTCTTGTCCATGTAACTGAATACTCTTTCCCACTGTTCCAGCTTGGAGACGTCATATTTCTCGCGGTCTCCGGAAGCCGTACTGATCCAGGGGAAGCTCGTCTTGGTGTCTCCCTGGGGCGCCGTGAGGACAATGATATACAGGCTGTTCATTCGCTCCTCGGATATGTATTTGATGGCTCCCAGCAGGTTTTTGCCTTTGCCGCTTTTCCAGGTATAGGCCGAGGCATCGCCCGCGTCATAGTCACCGCTGTGCCCGTTCCAGTTATGACCGCTTGTATTGTCGAAGTCTTGGAATCCCATGATGTCTTCCGGGCTGCCAGGACCACCCATAATCCAGAACTCACCCGTTTCGCCAAACTGCATGTGATGCTTATCCACGTAAAATAGCATACCTTTGGCGCGGTGATCTCTGCCGGACGGATCCTTGTCGCTGGGACCGACGACAAAGCTGCCGGTTTCTCCGTGGGGAGATACCGGGGTGCCGCTGGGGAGCGACGTGGGGTACGCCACACCCGAGCCCGTGATGAACGAGACCTCGTACTGCCATGTTCCTTCTTCGTGTGGACACAGGTGCACACGCCACTTATTGCCGGAACCAGTACCGCTATCGGCCGCATCGCCGTCCGCCGCAAAGAAGCCCGGCACCCAAAAACTCGGACCGCCCGGAGGCGTAAACCTGACGTCCAGGCGGTAATCCGTAAACGTAGCCGCATTGGTCTCATTCCTCGAAGGCCCGTCAAAGGTGATTTCTACCATGTGCCACTTCTTCAGGTTGCCGGGATTCTCAAGGTCTCCCGTGATCGTTGTGGCGCATAGTGATTGACTCACAGGCAAGACCAAGCAATAAAAAATGATGGCAAAAAACTTTTTGGAATACATTGGACTGACATTTCCCATATTAAACGCTTAGCTACACCGCTAAGTCTCATTTCTAATAGAATATCAAACCTGTCTTGAAAATTCAAGCTTTTTCGCTGTTACTCGAAGTCTTTTTAGCCAGAATAGTCGTAAAAATACGAATTTATCAGCTCATAATTGGTTTTGAAACGTACCGCAACCACCAAAGCAGTTAGAAAACCATGTTTTTACAGTCATGTTCAGCATCATCCAGGCTCTGGAGTTATGGGAATGGCTTTCAATTGACGGATACGTTCAAGAATATCATAGAACAACGATCTCGATACCATCACCTCTGCCATCTGAAAGATCACATATCTTGAATGCCTTATCACCTTGGCACCGATCTTTATCAGTTTCACCTGGAGTGTCCTAAGCGACCAGTCCCTTATTTTCTTTGGTAAAGCCAAACGTCTAAGAAAATTGCCGAGATTGTAAG
>CAZWKM010000232.1:0-3899 GCA_964634165.1 uncultured Pirellulales bacterium
GAGCGGTGTCCGATTTCCGCCGAGGCAATCGGGTCCCTGCGGCTCTTTATGCAATCCAGAAAATTCTGCTTGTGGTCTCTGCTTTTGTAGAGTTGAATTTCGTCCGGCCCTATTTTTTCCTTCAGAAGCGACTTCGGTTCGGCATCTATTTTGCCGCGCGTTACAAAAACCCATCCTTCGCTGCCTTCGAAACGTGTGTTTCCCCCACCGATTTTGAGAACCAGTTTGACGCCGTTGGCATACGTGTACTCTATGTCCGCCTTCTTTGCGGTGGTGAACAGCCCGCTTTTTGGGAACTCGCCTTTGCCCTCGATTTCGACCGGCCCGGTATCATCAGCCCCGATGCCCCACTGGGCTATATCAAGATAATGAGCGCCCCAGTTGGTCATCTGGCCGCCGGAGTAGTCTAAAATAAACCGAAATTGATAGTGACAGCGCTGCTCGATATATGGCTCCCACGGCGCAGGGCCCAGCCACATATCGTAATCGAATCCTTTCGGCACCGGCTTTGCCTCCCACGTAGGCGGGCATGTGCGGTTGTTTCCTGGTATCCCAACTTTGATTGTGTGCAGCTTGCCTATCCGGCCGTTGCGGACCAACTCACAGGCGGAGCGAAACTCGCTGCCCGAACGCTGCTGAGAGCCGGTTTGCAATATCCGCCCATAGCGTTTTACCTCATCAGCGAGGGCACGTCCCCCGGCTATGGTCAGAGTCAGTGGCTTTTCGCAATACACATCCTTGCCCGCTCTGACCGCCGCAATCGAGGTCGGCACATGCCAGTGGTCAGGCGTAGCAACAACTACCGCGTCGATATCGTCCCGCGCTATCAGCTCGCGGAAATCGTTGTAAGACGATTTCCCGTCCAGACCTGCTATCTGACGCGCCTTTTCCAGATGCTCGGCGTCAACATCGCAGACCGCGACAATCTCCACTCCGGACTTGCCTTTGAATCCCCTCATATTGCCTGTCCCCATCCCTCCTAAGCCGATGCTGCCTATCGTGATGCGATTGCTCGGTGCGTTCGCGCCAAACACTGAAGAAGGAACGATTGTCGGCACCGCAAAAATGGCTCCCGCAACCGCCGTGCTTTTCAAAAACTCCCGCCGGCTCAGCGTGTTTGTTTTTTTCCTTCTTTTGCTTTTCATAGTTTTTCCCCTGTCTCTTTCAATACATTATTTTTTTTCGCCTCATAGTGGCACAATACGGATATTGCGAAACCACACCTCGTTGCCGTGGTCCTGAAGCAGAATCGGCCCGGGCTCAGGCCCTTCCTTCTGACCCGCTCCGGTCTTGTTCGGTACGTCCACATCATTATGAATCAGAACTCCGTTGTGCCGCACCGTGATGCGAGCGTTTTTAACCTTTTTGGCATTGTTGCCTTGTCCCTCAAAGCGGGCGGCATGGAATATAATATCGTAGCTCTGCCACTCGCCCGGCTTTTTGCAGGCATTTTTGTCTGGGGCCTTGAACCTATAGATCGAGCCGCCTTCGTTGTTCCTCGGCGGCTGGCCGTAAGAATCCAGTATCTGGAGCTCATAGCGGCGCTGGATATAAACCCCGCTGTTGCCACGGCCCTGTCCTCTGACATTTGGCGGCATTTGCGGAACCTTGAATTCAATGTGCAGTTTGAAGTCCTGGAATTTTCGCTTTGTCATAATGCTCCCACTTCTCGGCACAATCTTCATCGCATCACCGACAATTTCCCACCGAACCGCTTTGCCGTTCTGGTGCGTCCAGTGCGAAAAATCCCTACCGTCGAAAAGCACTATCTCACTCTCTTTCGATATCTTTTCCAGTTTGACTTTTGGGGGCTCAGCGAAGTCGCGCCACATACGCTCCGCATCGGCAACCTTGACTTTGCCTTCGTGCACATACTGCCTATAGCGGAAAACATGTTCTTTGCCCGGCTCCATAACCCAGTCAGTGGCCTGCGAAAGCGCCCAATTGAAGAAAACATGTTTCATTCCCGGGGGCCAGATGCGCATCGGTTCCGGATGCTGGAAATTCCCGGGATGGCTCATAAATGTAATCCCCGCCCATTTTCCATTTATCGCTCCAGCCGCCTCACACCATCGCGCCCGAGTCGCATGACCATCCTTGCCCGTCTTGCCCTCGCTTGTCAGATACATCGAGTTCTCGCCTTCCCATTCTGCGGCACCTCTAAATCCAAATCCACCATAGCGATACTTGACCTGGTAAAGCGGACTGTCCGCAACACATCGCTGCGTCGATACGAAATCCCACAGCCAGTAGCCTTTCTTCGGCCCGCCGATGTTATATACGCGAACGTCCCAAACCTCCTTGAGAACGACCTTTTCACCATCGGAAGTTTTCAAAGCAACATGCTCCTGCTCTGCCTTAAAGCCACCATAAACAGGCCCGCTTGTCGTCGAGAGAAACTTCACAAAACGGACCGTCCCCTGACCGCCGGCCAGATTCCAGAAATCGACTTCGTTGCCTTCGAATTTTGTCTTCGTCCACGGCATCCATATCCCGATGTGATGGATATGGTCAGCCGGATGTATATCTGTAAGTACCGCACCGCTCGGCGACCACAGCGGATGAATGAACCCGCTCCGTTCATAGAGCTTATCCTGCCCCTCGGGCGGAGGAACAATCGCATGATTATACCGCAAGACCTTATCGCCCTGGTGAACGAGGTCGAGATGCTCATCCGTTTTCGCCACCGTAACCCCCCTCCACTTCGCCTTCCCCGCTCTGGCAAGGGTGAACTTTCGCTCCGTCCCCGCCTTAGTCTTGCCGGAAAGCACAAACCAAAGCCTCGGCTCACTCCCTGCCTCCAACTGCACCGGATGGTACGCGATATCCACTTTTGCACCTTCTTCCCCGTGAGGTAGGCTCTCGATCAACGTAAACGCCCCCTCCCCCGGCCCCAGCGGCACGCCATCCAGCGACACCCATACCGGCGTATCCACGCGATCATAAGCACCCGCATCCACCGTAATCGTCGCCAGCAGCTCAGCGCAGGTAACCGTTTCGGTTAATAATGCCGCCAGAAAAGCGAAAATAAGCATCGAAACCGTAGCAGGAGGCGAAGGTTCCCGACGTCGTTTTGAAAACAGGGATGTTTTCAATTCGGAAATGGTCGGTACTGATGTGCGATTTGCCATTTTTGCTCCTCCTTTTCAGTTCACCACGTTAGAAGTAAGCCTACAGCTTCTAACGGGGCTCGAGCTATTTTTGCATATCACCTTTTTTTCTCAGACAGAACCAAATATGCTAACAGATTTGCCCGGCTTAATCAAGCATTATCTCACAAATTTTCATTATAGAGATGATACCATACCTCCCCCCACAAATAGCGTTTTGTTTTTCACTTTTCCGATTCACGCCGCGCAATGCAAAATCAGCAACGTTGATAACTCAGCCGTCGGTCAGGTCGCTTCCAATTGTCGCAGGCCCGACCCTTATCATTTACATCCCAGAGCCGCCTGTTATCGCATAATAAAACTACTTGTCAAGTCGGTGTATGGCTAAGGATTTTTTGTAATCGACCTTACTCTCTCCGTGTCCACAATCAGTTCCACGTGCCCGCAATTAAGACAGATGAGAGCACTAACGGGAACTCCCGTCGTCAGGACCGTTACTAATTTAGCGTCCTTGGGGCGGGAATAGATTTTTCCCGTGGATTGAAGGTCGCTGGGTTGGAGATTTGTGCCCCCACATCTCAGACATTTCTTTTCCTCATTCATAATCCAAAACCTTTCGTCTAATATTTCCGTATAACTCTTAGATAACTGTGAGGCCGTTGCAAAAGGCCTCTATTTCTGATACATATAATACCTAAAGTGGGTGAAAGGTTACAAGTGAATATTCCGCTTGATTTTTCCTATTTTTAATCCGCCATCGGCGGAGCCGGTATTTGTGAACTTAAACTC
>CAZWKM010000233.1:0-3894 GCA_964634165.1 uncultured Pirellulales bacterium
CCGGCACAGTCGCTTTGCAACTGCGATTGAAATTTGATACCTTCTCGCTGTGAGATAATAGTCAAGCCGTGGTCACCAATCGTGCCGTTGATAATGATTTTATCACCTGCCGCAATCTTCTCGAACCCTAAATCTACACCGGCTAATTTTTCTCCAATCCCCGCCGTATTTATAAAAATTTTATCAGCCGCACCGGCTTCGACGGTCTTGATATCACCGGTAACAATATCGACGTTGTTTTGGCGGGCCGCCTGGCTGACGCTGGATAAAATCTTGTCAAGCAATTTAAGTTCGAAGCCTTCTTCGATTATCAACGACAATGCCAGAGAGACGGGTTTTGAACCGGCGACAGCCAAATCATTTACTGTTCCACAAACGGCAAGTTTTCCGATATCTCCGCCGTTGAAAAACAAGGGCTTGACAACGTAACTATCCGTTGTAAAACACAGCGATTTCGAATGAACGTTTAGCTTTGCCGAATCGCCCAGCTCAGCGAGAGTGTCATTTTTGAGTTTTGGCAGAATATGGCGGCGGATTAAATCATCCGTCAATTGGCCTCCGCCGCCGTGGGCAAGCAAGATTCTATCGTGTTTGGTTGTTTTCATTGTTCGCGTTTTGGTTGGCCATACTTAAACCACGCTGCACAGGCGCCTTCGGAGCTTACCATACACGGGCCAACCGGCTCCGGGGGAGTACAGCTTTTTCCAAATAACCCGCATTCCGGCGGCTCTATTAGTCCACATAACACTTCGCCACATCGGCAGCCGCTTGTGTCCTCACCCTGTGTTTCGGTTATGTTAAACCGTTCAAGGGCGTCGAATCGACTGTATTTATCTTTTAGTTTAAGTGTGCTTTTTTTTATCTTTCCCAGTCCTCGCCAGTATCCGTCCACCGGCTCGAAGCACTCGGCCATGATTTTTTGCGCGGTGGTATTACCCTGCTCAGTTACCACCGCAGGATATACTGATTTTAGTTCAGCTTTGCCGGCTGAAAGCTGTTGGCAGATTTCGCCAAGTCCTTCGATTATTTGCAGTGGTTCAAAGCCGGCCACCACGCACGGACGAGAGAAATGTTCTACAATCTCGGCGAAAGCGCGGTAGCCGATTATCACACTGACATGGCCGGGACAGAGAAAGGCATCTATATTATTATTTTTCCCGCTCAATAGCGCTCGCATCGCAGGTACAACCAGTTTGTGCCCGCTCAAAATACAAAAATTGTCAATTGACCCGGCAGCCGCTTCTTTTACCACCACGGCCGTAGCTGGTGCGGTGGTTTCAAAACCGACCGCAACGAAGACAACTGTTTTATCGGGGTTGCCTCTGGCTAATTGCAGCGCATCTTCGCTGCTTAGAACAACCTTGACATCGGCTTTTGTACATCTTGTTTCGAGTGAGCCGCCTTTGCCGGGTACGCGGACCATATCGCCGTAGGTGGCAATTAAACAATCGTCACGGTCTGCTAATTGCAAAACAGTATCGATATAGCCCTGGTCGGTAACACAGACCGGACAGCCCGGCCCGGTTAAAAGTTTCAGCTTCCTCGGCAAAGTTGACCTTATACCGTTGCGGAAAATAGCAACCGTGTGAGTGCCGCAAACCTCCATTATATTAATTTGCCGACCCATTTTTTCGCAGGCCGCATTGCAAAGAGTCTGCGCTTTATGAATTCTGTCGAGCATAAAATCCATAATTATCCTGAAACTTTATTCTGAGTTTGGTTGAAGGCGTTGATTTCCGCGATGAGCTGCCAGGTCTCTTTTGCTTCTTCTTCGTCAACGAGCGAGATGGCAAAGCCGGCATGTATCAGAACCAAATCGCCAAGTTTAGCTTCGGCTAACAGCGTGGTCCTGGCCTTCCAGCGATTGCCCATCGCATCGACTACCGCTTTGTCCCCCTCCAACTCCACTATTCTTGCTGGTATTGCCAAACACATAATTCGTATCTCGTCGCTCGATTAACTGTTACTTAACACTAACTACAGCTCATTTTACTGATTGATATGCTCTGGGTCAACCTTCTGCTTGGAACCATCCCTGGACGTCCCAAAGATTCCGCAAAAAGCACTTGACAGAGAAACGTACAAAATCTATTCTTCATACTTGATGGTTGGTTGTTTTAAGCCAAGAATAGTAACCCAGATATATGAGAGCTGTCTATGAACATAGAGCAACTTCTCCGTGAAAAACGCGATGAGATCCGTACCATTGCTGCTAAGCACGGTGCATGCAGCATTCGTATCTTCGGTTCTGCGGTGCGGGGCGAAGCCGGTCCGGATAGTGATATTGATTTTCTCATTGACGCAGGCCCAACCACAAGTTCCTGGTTTCCTGCGGGTCTTATCCTGGACCTTGAAGAAATTCTGGGTCGGCGTGTCGAGGTTGTGACAACCAAAGCACTCAATCCTTATATTCGCGACCACGTGCTCCGAGAGGCGATACCGTTATGAAAGACGATACCGTTTATCTGCGACACATCCAGGATTGTATCCGGCGTATCGAGGAAAACGTCGCTGAAGAGCGAGATCGGTTTATGGCATCTCACACTCTTCAGGATGCTGTGCTGAGAAACCTTCAAACGATGGCCGAATCTGCACAGCGCGTCTCCGATGATTTGAAGGCGAAACACCCTGAGGTTGAGTGGCGTCGTATCGCGGCATTTCGCAATGTCCTTGTTCACGATTATCTGGGTATCGATATAGAAAGGGTCTGGGAAATTACACAGCGTGATGTGCCCCGGCTAAAGCAAGCAATATTGACTATGCTGGAAGAGGGACATAATCCATTGTCCTGATGGCACTTTCAAACTTGTTTTGAGGTGTTTCGTAGCGTAGGATGCTTTTTACCTCGCGGTCTTTTCTAACAACGATTCACAATTCACGAAACACGGTTCACGAGCTTGGCGGCGATTGCCGCCTGGCCGACAGATATCCCGCCGTCATTAGACGGAACATTTCGGTTAAATAATACGTGAAAATCGTTTTGTTTCAACTGCTTTATTAAACGGTTTGTCAAATAGCGATTACAAAATACGCCACCACTAAGCGCAACGGTGTTCAAGTCCGTTTCCGATCTGTAAACTAAAGCAAAACCGAGTAGAATTTCCGAAATAGTGTTGTGAAACTTTGCCGAGATTATTCCCGCATGGACTTTGTTTCGCACATCACTGACAAGCTGTCTTATGGTTTTACCCAGGCCAAACCGGCAGGGTTCGCCCGGCGGCGAAAACATCTCGAGTTCGTAGCGAACCTCAACATCGGCAGCGGCAACTGCCTCAAGGGCCATCGGCAGTTGTGCTTCAAAATGGTTGTAGCTGCCCAGCCCGAGCATAGCGGCAACTACGTCGAAAACTCTACCCAGACTCGAAGTTTCTACAGTGTTAATCCGTTTTTCAATTTGCTCGAGTATGATTTGTTGTTTATTTGCATCGGCCTCGATTCGGTCAAGCAGCCATCCAAATTTCTGTAGTTTAAAATCGTTCCCGTAAGTTTTCTTTAAGAGTCCGATGACAGGTCTTATGGCCTCTTTACTTGCAGCATCTGCGCCGGCCAGAGGGTAGTAAGCCAGATGGCCAAACCTTTCAAAACCATTCATTGATGCAATTAGACACTCGCAGCCCCAGATTGCGCCGTCTGTGCCGTAGCCGGTGCCGTCAGCCGCAATGCCGATGACCGGCCCGTTAAGGCCGTGTTCGACCAGAACAGAAGCAATGTGGGCCCAGTGATGCTGGACCTGAATAACTCTTAAGTCGGATAACGAAAGAGCATATTGAGTGGACAAATAGCCCGGATGAAGGTCACAGGCCACGACTTTCGGCTCAACCTCAAATAGTTTTCGCAGATGCTCGATTGAATTGATATAGTGATGATAGACCTCTGCATCTTCCAGGTCGCCTA
>CAZWKM010000234.1:0-3881 GCA_964634165.1 uncultured Pirellulales bacterium
ATCCTCTTTCACTGCGGCGGTCTCGATATGGACCCACGCTAAAGTGGGAAGAGCCAGAACATCTAACTGGTAATTGGAAACAAAAAGTTCGCCAACGTATGGACAATGTAGACGTGGTCATCGTTCTTTGTGGCGCTATGACACATACAGCATCAGGTGTTGCTGCTGAATTGTCGATTGCTAAAGAAAAGAATAAACCGTATTTTTTGCTTGCTGCATACTCCGATAAAAATTGCACCAAACCGACATGTGCTTCTGCATCAGATAAAGTCTATAACTGGACATGGCCTAATCTCAAAACACTTATCGGTGGTAGGCGATAGGAATAATGAAATTATTCGTCATACATAGGTTTAAAGATAGGAAGCATGCCAAGAAAAAGTTAAAAAAGCTTGCTCAAGATTTGTCCTTAACATTCCAGCCTATATTCTTGGATAGTTCTGGTAGTGAAGGATGGAAACGAAAGGCAGAGAGTGCTATAAGTCAGGCAGAAGCGGCGATTGTTTTCAATCCCAGTTCTTGCGAGGAATCAGATAACGCAAAATGGGAGATTGAAAAAGTAAAAGAAGCCGGAATGGAAATTATTGAACTTAATAAAAATGGTGATGATGTAATCTCTGTTTCGAGATTAAAATCGCTTTATGAATTAAAAGAAGAATTTGACAGCTGCTTCTCATCAGACAGTAAAGATACTTTTGAATTGTATAAATTAATGATTGAGTCGTCAGAGAGCTTGATTCAAAGAAGACAAAAAACAAACGCATTTTTTATCACTGTAATTGGTAGTTTGCTCGCCATTGCCGGTCTATTAGTAAAAACGGGTGCAATAAATACTGGGTCAATAGGAATACTATATGGGTTCTCTGTTATTGGTCTACTTCTATGCAATTCTTGGAGAAATCTAATTGATAATTATGGCAAACTTAATAAGGCAAAATTTGATGTTATTCTGCGTTTAGAGCAGGAACTTACTGCCCAAATATTCTCAGCAGAATGGATATCACTTGGAAGAGGCTTGCGCCCAAAAAAATACAAATCATTTACATCCACAGAAAAGAATGTGCCGCTTTTCTTTGGTTTATTGATAGCGGTATTAACATTGGTTGCGACGGTATGGCAAATCTGGGGCTAACAAATCACGGCACTGGATTTTTACTGCGCTCCATAAAAACCAGTGAGTTCAGTCGTTAGATGCAGAATAAAGAGCAAAAATAGAAATGGAATATCTACTTTCATTCGTAGGTGTAGTTATTGCTGTTCTTGGCATTGTCTCTGCCTACCATATCGCAGCAAAGCAAGGTATTTTCCACAAGCATGAAATTCTGTTCACACTATCTCCACCAGTCTTAGTAAATAAAGGAGATAAACTGCCTAGGTGCACAGAAGTTAGAAAGATAGGGAATCTTAAGTATCCAGAGTTTTATCCGGATGCATTTTATCCATTTATGCTTAGAATGCCGCTCATAGTGACATTTGGCACCACAGAAACTAGAAAAACCAATGCGCTTTTTTTGCTCATGACAATAATTAATCGTAAGAGTAAACCAGTAGAAAACGTCACAATAAATATTAATCTATCAGATCACTTAATGCCAGATAAGTACATATCTATGAGTACACCTAATGGAATTGAGGTAAAGAGGAGTATTAACAAAGTAACTGGACAAGGAGAAATCCAGTATAATTTAAGCTTGAAACCATATGACTGTTTAGTAATTCCAGAACTTATAGTCATTGATCCTGCGAATATTATTACAGAAGCACAAAGTACAGTTGCGGATGAGTCTAAAAACTCCAGAATTAGCACTGTCCGTTGCATATTGAGGACGTCAGATATCGTTTTTGAGGAACGTTTCTATGTCGCTGCTATTGAAGCCGGCAATATAGGTGACCTCTGCGAAAAGACTATTGCACTAGGGAGTTCCCTGATTGATAAACACATAAAGGCGCTTAAAAAGCCATTAATTAACAAATTATTTCGGATACCTTTTGGAAATCGTACATTGCTATGCGTAAAACCAGCATTTATGTTGCCTGCGGAGGGTGTAGTCCAACACATGTACGGGCAAACAGACGATGGATCTGAAGCAGAAGTACTAGGTTTAGTGAAGAAATAATGCGTGATATGCATCTAACAATTACATCCAGCGAACATCAAAAAGCGCCGCTTCGCTCTGCTTTTTGCTGCCGCTGATGTGAAGCATTCGCAATTCTAGTGGATTGCATGGCAAATGCGTGAGGGCTGCCTTGCTGCGGCGATCCACGGCACTTTCTCGGGCTCTTCCCTCTGCTCTAGGCCGTGGATGGATCTCATTCACTGCTGGATTCGACCGTGTTCCTGACAACTTCGCCTCGTGCAGCTGTTTCTCCATCTCGCGTTGTCCTGATTCCTGATCGGGAGCTTCTTGTGTATTGAACGTCCGCATCGATGTTCCGCGGGGATTGGGTGTGGCTCGGGCGAAGATTACTTCCTGTTGGTGCTCGGATACCCGCAAGACGGCATTCAATGGATAGGGATTCCTGTCAAGCAGCAAGCCATGTTTGCGTCCGACAGAGATAACACCTGAGGTTGATGCCAGTTTTTTCTTCGTGGGTAGAAGGACATCCTCAGCACCCATCAACTGATTCCCCGCTGTTGCATAGAGGGTACGCCACGGCGATACTCCATTGACCTGGGGGTTGAGGAGGTTCACTGTTGGAACTTAGACCGCTCGAGTGGCCACGAGATTTGACGCCTCTGGGGGAGATGATCTGCGACACGTTTCAGTATCCGGAGAACCCACAGTGGAGTGTCCAGACTGATGAGAAGGAACAGATCTCTCATATGATCGAGAGCTTTCGGCGGATCTGGCCCCTTATGCGGGTTGCGCAGGTTCTCGCTCCATCGCTGCGTGACATGTTCCGAGGCTATGTGGCTATCGAAGACGGCAGGATGATTGGCGTGACGATAGTCCAGCGCCATGGGACGACGAACGCGTGGGTTGTGGGAACGGTCGGCGTCCTGCCCGGATACAGGCGGCGAGGAATCGCACGCGCCGCGATCGAGAAGTCGCTTGAGCTGATGAGGGAGCACGGGGCAGAGAAGACCTGGCTTGGCGTGATCAACGGAAACACACCCGCGCAGCGCCTCTACGAGAGCCTTGGGTTTGAGGTCTATGATGCTACCGCAGAGTACTCGCTGAGCGATCCCGCGCTTCCGTCCGTATCTCCTCTTCCTCCAGGATTAAGCGTCTCTCGTCTTCGACGCTCCGACTGGAGAACCAGGCTTGTCCTCGAAGAGCGGATCGTGCCTGAGGAAGCCCGCCAGTTTGAACCGATCGAGAAAGGAAGGTTCCGGCAGCCGCGCGCGCTGCGGCTCCTTATCCCAATTGTGAACCTTGCTCAAAGAACGAAGGAAGAGGAGTTTGTTGTCCGTCAAGAGAGCGATGGCCATGTGGTCGCTCGCTGCAAGTACTCCGCATCAACCCGAGGGAAGGGCGTCAACAGCATCTCCGTCCGCCTCGATTCCGCGTACCCTCAACTTGCAGAGCTGAACCGCCCCGGGATTGCCGGAGACTTCAATTCTTGAGAGGATGGAGTCATGACGAGATCAAAAAGGTATTCCCCAGAGGTGCGAGAGCGGGCAGTTCGGATGGTGTTGGAGAACGAGCGTGAGTACGACTCCCAGTGGTCGGCGATCGTCTCGATCGCGAGCAAGATTGGTTGCACCCCGGAGACCCTGCGGAAGTGGGTTCGCCGGACCGAGGTTGATACGGGTCGGCGCGGAGGCCTGACAAGCGATGAACGAGCTCACATCAAGGAACTGGAGCGGGAGAACCGCGAGCTGCGACGAGCGAACGAGATTCTCCGCAAGGCAGCGGCTTTTTTCGCCCAGGCGGAGC
>CAZWKM010000235.1:0-3881 GCA_964634165.1 uncultured Pirellulales bacterium
TTGGAAAGAGAGGCGCAAAGATAGGAGTAATGAACACAGAAGCACATAGTAACGGTAGTGAATATATGCTGTGTGACGCACGCGAAGCTCTTGAAGAGATGTATGCTGCGGGTCTTTCGGATTATTCCCGTCTGGTAATCGCCAGAAGAGACGTAAGCGGACTCTATATATATCACACTCGCTACAGGTGGGTGGCCGATGAAGACCAACAACTTGCATTGCTGGTGATTGATGAGTAACTGGTGGACTAATTTTGATGGAAGAGAAAAACCAACGCCCCGCGAGAAAATGTTTGTTACCTATTATATCACAAATGGGTTTGATAAGGTGGCAGCGTATTTAAGAGCCTATACAACAGAAAATCCCCGAACAGCACGCCATATTTCTGGGTTGCTTTTAAGACAGGAAAGGATACGAAAATTGATAGAAGAAGAACTACAAAAACAAGCTGACGAAGCGGGCCTTACAATAAAGTTCCTATTTAAGCAGATAAAGGCAAGCATTGAGGATGCCGTGGGAGAGAAAAAGGTTGCCGGGGCAAGGCTTGCCAGCGAAGTGCTTGAAGTTGGTGGAATGGAAAGGGGCAAGAATATACTCCCCGATTTCAAGCGGGGCCTTATCCCAGCCGGAGAAGTACCAATAATTGATGCAGAAGAACCTAAAGAACTGCCCCCTGTGCGCGATACTGAACAAGGAGAGTAATCTCGTCCTAATCGGGGAGGGATTACAGTCCTTTTTCTGTTTTCAGTGCATGACACAGTTTGACTTTAGGGGGCGAATTTTACTCTTAAATCCCAATAGTCTCTGGGGCTGGCCGGGATGGCATAATTGGATGCAAGAGATGTATATGAGCAACAAACAAAGGAGAGTAAAATAAGAGTTTTCTATACAAAATGTGAGGGAACAAGGTTTTACCCCGGCGATATTAATTTAACGATGCGCCAAGTTGTTCGGCGGTTAAATAGGGCATTTAAAAATGGCTCATGGCTTTTAGACCCATTCAAAGACCCTGACGGCAATTTAATTGATCTTCTTCCACCATTGCATGATGCCTTTCATTCTGTGGTATTCCCCGATGGTAGAGAATGGGATGCTCATAACGGTTGGAGAGGCCTTTCTAATCCGAAGTGTTTCACAAAGGAGTATGGGTTGGATCATTACAAAAGAATCGCGGGGGATATTAACAACCGTGAAAAAGTATAGAGCTGGCGTATACATAGAATTTCTTGTAGAGGCCGCCGGTAGAAGAAAAGCCCGCCAAGCCATAACTAAAAATAAATACTTGCCTTACTTTGAAGACAGAAGTCCCGACGTGGGCTTTGTGACCGAATACAACATCAAAAGCGACCCCGAAAGTTTAGAGATCATAAGCCTGGAGGAAGAGTGAATTGGACGCAAGAGTATAACGTATTTTTACCTCAATTTGAGGCGTGGCTTTTTGAGAATCCCAAAATCGGAAATGGCAAGATGCAAATATTCAGAACCAATATTGAGATTGCTTGGTCCTCGAGAATATCATCATCGAGAGAAATAAAGCGCCTTCTAAAACTAAAGGAGCGAGAACAAAAGACATATATTGCAAGGGCGGCGCTATTAAATATTGGCGGTATTCGCAATGGGATTTATTTTATGAACGGGGCCATTGATTTGCTTGACCAAAAACGCCTTCCAAGAAAGGACGAGTTTAGTCTTGTAATAGGCAAGCTACTTAAAAAGAACTTCCGCCGGGGAAAATATGTGTCAGATGAAGATGATTATTCTTACTTTATGGATGACAGGCGCGGAGACGTGTTAAGAATTGAAATAGAATCAAAATGCAGATTGGAGAAAAGATGAAAGAAATGAAATGGGTTAAGGGTCGACGGCCAAAGAAAGACGGCAACTATCTCGTCTACATACCCTATCCCGACCCTAATGAACCTATTAAGCTTTACGTCCGCTGGCAGGCAAGTGATGGGTGGTCTGGCCTACCCCAGGGACTTGTCCCTGAAATAACCGACTATATGGACGTAATCTCACCCAAAGAGCAGCGGAAGCGGGGGAAAAAGAGGAAGAACGCCAAGTAATTAGAGGATAGGGGAGGGTCTAAGATTGTGATCGTAGCTCAAATAGAGCGTCTGCCTGAGGCAGGAGTTGAGGGCGTCAATCCCTTCGATTGCAAGGTTGCAACGCCCTCCCCCGCGCCCTTGAATGAAATGAGAAAGCAACGGAAGCGGCGTGCCCGAAAAAAGCGATAGGTATTGGTGTGTTCCTTGTGATAAATGGCATACCTTTAAGGATTTTGAGGGTTCTCTATGCAAAGACTATATATTCTATGAGGGGAAAAATGATCTCATAAAATTTGGCCGTCTTTTTCTTCCAAAGGACTTTGTTGAGCGCAACAAAACCCCCCAATTCCACCATGAAATAGGGCAGAAACTTATCAAGAGCGGACCTGGCGCAAGGATTTGCAATATTGTTCCTCGCGGTTTTGCGAAAAGCACTCTTTGTAAGGCAGCCCTATTGCACAGAATGTTTTTTAGGGCTGACCGCCCCATAGAGCACGTGCCCTGGCTGTGCGAAACACAGAAAAAGGCAATCCGGCACATTGCTTACATTAAACAGCACATTGAAACTAATGCAAGGCTGAAATATTATTTCGGCAATAGATTCAGCACAAAGAAGTGGACTCAGGACGAGTTTATAACCTCTCGCGGAGATACGTTTTTTGCAGTGGGGATGGATCAGAATTTGCGCGGAGGCGTTACGGGAGCCGAGAATATCCGATATACAATTGTAGTCCCTGATGATTTTGAATCAGAAAAAAACACCCTCACAGAAGAATCCCGCCAAAAGAATAAAGATGCAATAGCCAGCACTATCCTTCCATCTTTGGAGGAAACTTCAGGAATGGAGGGTGAGGTTTGGTTAAACGGAACCATTGTTCATTTCGACAGTTTCTTGCAATCTGTTTATGACTATACAAGAGAAGAGATAAAAAACGAAGAGAAGCCAACGTGGGATTTGTCTTTTTACAGGGCAACACATGATGGACGGCTTGAAAATACAAGCAGACCCCTGTGGGAAGATCGTTTTCCCGTAGAAAAACTTCGCAGCAAGAAGAAAGAATTCGAGTCCCTTGGAGCTGTGCATCGCTTCCCGCGAGAGTACATGAATGATGCAAGAGACGAAGCATCTGCGCCCGTTAAAGTTTCCAGGATTAGAAATCATTACGCCCAACTTAGAACCCAAGAGGGACAAGCATATCTAATAGTGGGCGGGTTTGATGAGAAGGGGGCGGCCTATGCAGGAGATAAACTTGCAATTCCGGTCTATATTTACATGGGTGTTGACCCGGCGCAAGTTGTTGCGGCACACAGAGATTATTCGGCGATAATGATTTTAGCCATTGATGGTGAGCAGCGACGCTATACGCTAGAGATATTTAGAGAGCGCATTCCTGGCTTTGAGATTTCCAAGAAAATGGTGGAGCTGGCAAAGAAATATCCCATTTCGAGGGTAAATATCGACCCCACTGGCGGCTCAGAAGTAATTGCCAATATGTATAACCGCCTCTCAAAAGAAGAGCGCAAAAGTTTGCCTGGTTGCTCAAGGAAAGACGTAAAATACCCCGGGGGCATAAAAAAATCGCAGAGGAATATTGACGCCTTAGCACCAGTTGTTAATAACGGTCTTTTATATATGCGGCCAGAGCACAAAGCGCTTTTGTCAGACGAAGCCTACGAATTGCCGTTCCCCAAGTATGATGACGTACTTGACGGATGGTATCTTGCCAACTACACCGCTAGAAGACGATTTCCCCGCAGCACTAGTTTCGATGCAAAAGAATTGGAATCAGGCGAAGTAGCATACAAGAGCCTTTATCCCAAGAAGAAACCCAA
>CAZWKM010000236.1:0-3839 GCA_964634165.1 uncultured Pirellulales bacterium
CCTTCCGGATATTCTCCGACAATTCTTATCAGCATTGTTATTGTCCCAACTCCGATTCCGAAAATCCACATTCCTTTGGTCGTCAAAGGAGCGGTAACGGGGTCGGTAGCAATAAAAAAGACACATAATAACAGACCCCCGCTGGTCAAGTGGAACACCGGCTGGACGTAGGCGTCGGAATCAATAAGATAGGCAATTGTAGCAAAGATAAAGGCAGAGAGCAAAACAGCCAACGGCAGAGATGGGTTTATCGTTCGTCTTATCAATAAATACAGCCCGCCGATTAATAGTGCAATTACGCTGGTTTCGCCCAGACAGCCGCCCACCTCGCCCGTGAATGTACTTTCGAACTGTGCTTTGCTATAGACGTCAGCTCCCAATTCATTTTTTATGGCCAGTTTACTCCACCACAGTGGCGTTGCCTGCGTCCTTACATGGACCATATTTTCCGGGGCAATTCTCGGCATTTTGGCATCGATTGTAGCCGGGACCGTCCAGCTTGTCATCATCATACCGAAAGACGCCGTCAAAAATGCTCTGCCAACCATAGCAGGGTTGAAGATATTGGCGCCGAGTCCGCCAAAAACCATTTTCCCGATTGCAACGGCGAAAACGCTCCCGATTACCGCTGCCCAGGCAGGCAAGCTCGGCGGAAGCGACAACGCAAGGATTATGCCGGTAACCACCGCACTGAGGTCGCCGAGGGAGTTTGGCTTTTTGCGGATTAGATTGCAAAGCCATTCGGTCGCTGCTGTTGAAATAACACAGGTGCAAATAAGGATGAGCGCATAGATGCGGAAGTAGTAGCCGGCTGCCGCCATAGCGGGAACCAAACCGATTATGACGTCTATCATTACGCTGCGGGTAGAAAGCGGCTTGCTGATATGCGGCGCAGACGAAACTGTTATTTTGTCGTATCTCTTATCTTCCATCTCGTATAGCAGTGAGCTAAAGTGCCTAAAGTATAAAGTGCCTAAAGTTGTAACAATCAATATGCAGGTCCATCTTTAGAGTTTATTTGTTCGCAGCAGATGTAAAAATACCAAGTAATTCACTGCATTCTTCATATTCCCACTTCACTTTTGCCCAGGATAGCCATTTTAGCTCTACAATTACCTCCAGCCAGTATTGCGTTTCACTGGCTTCACTTTCACATATCTTTATCTTGTTTTTGAAATCGGCCTTGCTTCTTGCTCGATTTGCCTCTCGATAATTTGCGCCAATGGACGTTCCAGATTTTGTGATCTGCGTCCTTATAACTCTTGCCTCGCGTGTATTGGGTAGAGTTCCCGATAAACGGATTATGCGCACGGCGAACTCTCGTGTTCGTTTTTCAAGCTCCTTGGCAAATTCTTTATTATCCATAACTTTAGCTCACTTTAGTTCACTTTAGGCACTTTTCACGTTTCACGCTACTTCTGTCTCGCAAGAAGGACTTTGCCTGTTTTGATATATCCTGTCAGTTCTATATTCGCAGGGCAGACGTAACTGCAGCAGCCGCACTCCATACACGCATTGATATAATAGCTTTCTGCTACGTCCAGAAGATTATTTTTTACCGCATGGGCGATTTTCGTCGGGTTCAAATGCTCAGGACAAACTTCAAGGCATCTGCCGCAGCGAATACACGGCGTTTGGCGGCCTGCAAATTTGGCCCCGCCGATTTGTTTTTTTGTTAATACCGTAACGGCGCCGGTGGTTTTTGTAACGGGTGTTGTCAAATCGGCGATTGCTATTCCCATCATCGGCCCGCCAAGAATGACCTTTACCGCTTCCTCGGTCAATCCTCCACAGAATTCGATAAGCTCGGCAACCGGTGTTCCTATCGGAACGTAGAGATTGCCCGGATTTACAATCCCTTCTCCGGTAACGGTTACAACCCTGTGGGTCAGCGGCGAATCATAAACGACAGCTTCCGCTATCGCCGCTACTGTGGCAACGTTAAGCACCACCACACCAATCATCGGAGGAATTCCGCCCGTGGGGACATCTTTTTTTAGAATCGCTTTTATAAGCTGTCTTTCACCGCCCTGCGGATATTTTGTTTTGACCGGCACAACTTTAATACCGTCTCTGTTTGCATAGGGGTCCAGCGCTGCGTTCATCGCCTCTATCGCTTGCGGCTTGTTATCTTCGATGCCGACGAAGACCTTTGAGCAGCCGGACGCTCTTCTGGCGAGTTTGATGCCCGCTATGATTTGCTTCGTCCACTCAAGCATAATACGATAGTCTGAGGTGATATACGGGCAGCACTCACATCCGTTGATTATCAATGTCTCTTTGGGCAAGCGCGGGTTTGGTTCTATCTTTACCCTCGTCGGGAACCCGGCACCACCCATACCGACGATACCCGCCTGGCGGACGGCATCACATATTCGTTCCGATGAATAGTTGTTCTCGTCGAAATCATCCTTTGATGCAAAGGCCGGCCGCCTTTTCAGATTGTGTGGTAACGCATCTATAATTATTGCCGGGCTTCTGCCTAAAACAGGGTGCGACTGCAGGGCGATTTCTTTTACTTTTCCGGTGATGGGCGAATGAACAGGTGCCGAGACAAATGCGTCTGAGTCGCCGATTTTTTGTCCCGCCTGGACCACGTTTCCTTTTCTGACCAGTGGCCGGCAAGCAGCACCGATATGCTGGCTGAGCATTATTGCAGCTTGTTCGCTGGCAGAGGCCGACTGTATCTTGCTTTCACGGGTAAGCGCTTTGCTTTCCGGAGGGTGGGTTCCGCCCGTAAAAGTAAATCGGCCTTTAGTGTCAATTCTCATATTTGAGAAATACCTGGATTATTTGTTTTTACTAAGTTGTCTGTTTATCGCCTTTATAATCAGTATCAGAACGAAAGTCACTGCCAGAGCCAGCACAAAGCTAACGGCTGCTCTGCCTAAAATCGCTTCAAAAGCGGCTAAACAGCCAATAAAAACCAATATCGGCAGCAGGAACGCAACCACAGCTTTGAGGACCACCGAAGGGCCTTTAGTATTGCCCAGCTTCTGGTAAACCTCCCGGCAGTCATGCTTCTGGTTACAGTCTTCGCAGAATTTTTGCTGGGCCATAGTTTTCACTACCCTATAAAATAAACCGAATTTATAATGGATATAGCTGAGATTTTCAAACAGAACTTTTCATAATTGCGGGCATAATTATGTCAAAAAAATCGTTGCTGCTGATTTTAGCCGTTTCCTTTTGCTTCTACGCCGGCTGTGCAGTCAACCCCATAACCGGCGAAAAACGCCTTATGATGATTTCGGAACAGCAGGATTTTGAAATAGGGCGCCAATATGCTCCTGAAGTTGAAAAGGAAATGGGCGGCAGAATTGACAATGTGAGTTTGCAGAACTACATTGACAATGTCGGACAGAGAATCGCTCGCGTTAGCCACAAGCCCTATTGGGACTATCACTTCGTCGCATTGAATGATAAATCGATTAATGCCTTTGCTCTGCCAGGCGGGTATATTTTTATCACAAAGGGTATGCTCAAGAAGCTGACAACAGAGGCCCAGCTTGCAGGGATATTGGCCCACGAGATTGTCCACGTTGTCGCCCGCCACTACGCTGCCGCTGCCAGCCGCGAGACCAGCGAGTCGGGAATAATGGTTTTAGCTGCTGCCCTCAGTGGTGCGAAAGTACCGCGGGGCGCTTTACAGGCGGCAGACCTCGCTCGGCAAATTGTTGGACTTCGATATAGCAGAGCCGACGAGCGCGAAGCTGATTTGGCCGGTCTCGATTATATGGTCGCCGCCGGCTACAATCCTTACGGCGTAATTGAATCTATGCAGATGCTTGAGCGGGAGGATGCGGTCAGGCCCATTGAATTTTTCTCAACCCACCCGG